>CAZVKW010000087.1:0-12741 GCA_964627945.1 uncultured Lentimicrobiaceae bacterium | reverse complement strand
TACAAGCATGATCAGAGTCAGGTAAAAGATACTGTAAGTATCATCAAAGTACTGACTGACAAGCGTTACCACGTTGATCAAACAGGTGCACAAGGTTATTACTACAATGCGATTGAAATGATTTACAAGAGTTCAGCGCATAACTTTACTAAAGGTGAAATTTCGGCAGGGAGTCTTTATGATGAAAACACAACAATGTCGGAAAACTACCGCCTTTATTACGAATCGGGCAGATTTTTCAGTGTATTCACACCCAAATACCCTATCGGTCAAACCCAACTTCTTGGCATAAACGAAGGGAATTATACAAATTTTGCATTTCATAACAACTTCTATGTCAATGAAATACAGTACGATTCTGTTTGGGAAACTACAATTCACGATTTTCACGACGGAAATGATACGGTATTCATGCATTATTTTATAGCCCGACATTTTGGTGTCATCAGAATGACCAAAAAATCAAGTACAATCGACGAATCCTGGTCACTTATCAACTCATCACTGACACAAAGTAAGTAAAGTGCGGAGTTGGGAGTTCGAAGTTCGGAGTTCGAAGTGTGGAGTGCGGAGTTGAAAATGTATCCTGCTAAATATCAAGATTATACATGCAATTATGCTTGATGGAATTTTTATTTCTGGATAAAATGCTATAGCTTTAAATTGTCCTTTCAAACCCAACTTTTTGATGGAATCTGACCAACTGAAATGGGATGAACGCTATCTTCTGAAACCTGACGCTGATTTACTTCAACCAGATTCGTTCATGCTCAGAAATCTGGATTTTCTTGAGGGTAAAACAGTTCTGGATATCGCCGGTGGTCATGGCAGAAATGCTTTCTTTTTGTCACAGAATGGATATGACCTGACAGTTGCCGATATTTCATCAGTAGGTCTCAACAGGCTCATAATCAGAGCAAAGGAATTGGATTTAGAAATAAAAACCATCGAGTCTGATCTAGATGGACCGTCCGGTCTCACAGAAACTTACGATATCATCATCTGCATAAACTTCAGGCCAAATGAAAAACTTCTTCTTCATATTCCTGATCTCTTAAAGGCTGGTGGAGTTTTCTTATGGAGTTCGTTCAATGAATTACAGGCTACTGAAACCGGATTTCCAATAGAAAAAGCCCTTAAACCTAATGAGTTTAAGAGCTTCTTTCATGATCTTCAACTACTTCATTACGAGAGATTTGAAGATCAAACCGGCAAAAGAGACGGCTATATTTTCAGAAAATGAAATTAGTTTCCAGCTTGCTTTTCCTTGATTAGATTTAATGCGCTTCCGGCTTTAAACCATTCAATCTGGTTCGCATTGTAGGTATGATTAACCGGGAACGATTCACTGTCTCCATTGGAATGACGCAGAACAACTGTCAATTGCTTTCCTTCGGCAAAATCCTTTAAACCAATGATATCCATCCGATCGTTTTCGCGAATTTTATCATAATCAGCTTTGTTGGCAAAAGTCAAGGCCAACATACCCTGTTTCTTCAGATTTGTTTCATGGATGCGTGCAAACGATTTCACAAGCACTGCTTTTACACCAAGGAAACGTGGTTCCATGGCGGCATGTTCGCGTGAAGAGCCTTCGCCATAATTTTCGTCACCGACTACAATAGATCCAAATCCGGATTCGCGGTATGAAATGGCAGCATTCGGAACAGTGTCTGTTGCCCCGGTGATATGGTTTACGACAGCGTTTGTTTTTTCACCAAAAAAGTTCACGGCACCGATTAATAGGTTCTGAGAGATATTTTCAAGATGACCACGATATTTCAACCATGGACCAGCCATAGAAATATGATCAGTAGTACATTTCCCTTTGGCTTTGATAAGCAGATAGGCAGAAAGTATATTGCCACTGTCCCATTTACTGAACGGATCGAGCAGTTGCAGGCGCTTTGATGCCGGATCGACTTTCACCTGAACACTGCTTCCATCTTCGGCAGGAGCCTGATATCCATTATCTTCCACAGCGAAACCTTTCGCAGGCATTTCTAAACCTTTAGGCTCATCGAGTTTCACCTTTTCTCCGTCTTTGTTTACCAGAAAATCGGTCATCGGATTGAAAGTGAGCGACCCACCGATGGCCAGGGCTGTTACGATCTCAGGAGAAGCAACAAATCCAAAAGTATTTGGGTTACCATCGTTTCGTTTAGCGAAATTCCGGTTAAAAGATGTAACAATCGAATTGCGCTCGCCTTTTTCGGCTCCATGACGGGCCCATTGTCCGATACAGGGTCCACAGGCATTCGCGAGAACAACACCGCCGATTTTAGAGAAAGTATCAATAAAACCATCCCTTTCAACTGTAAACCGAACCAATTCAGAGCCGGGTGTTACTGTATATTCCGACTTCACCTCCAGATTCTTTTCAACAGCCTGAGCGGCTAATGAAGCAGCGCGTGAAATATCTTCGTAGGATGAATTGGTGCATGATCCGATCAAACCAACATCCAGCTTTTCAGGCCAGTTATTGGCTCGAACAGCTTCGGCAAATTTTGATAGCGGAGTAGCCAGATCTGGTGTGAACGGACCATTGATATGCGGTTCAAGCTCAGAAAGGTTAATCTCAATAACCTGATCAAAATAAGTTTCGGGGTTTTCGTATACACCGGCATCTGCCGTTAAATCAGATTGAATAGCATTGGCTGCATCAGCAACAGCATCACGGCCTGTTCCGCGCAGATAGACTTCCATCTTTTCGTCATATGCAAAAACAGAGGTTGTTGCTCCGATTTCAGCTCCCATATTGCAAATGGTCCCTTTTCCGGTGCAGGAAATAGATTGTGCACCTTCACCGAAATACTCCACAATTGCTCCGGTTCCACCTTTGACAGTAAGAATTCCGGCAACTTTCAGGATGACATCTTTGGCTGAAGTCCAGCCACTCAGTTTACCGGTTAGCTTAATCCCAATCAGCTTCGGAAACTTCAGTTCCCAGGGCATTCCTGCCATTACGTCCACTGCATCCGCACCCCCAACACCTATCGCAACCATACCCAAACCACCTGCATTCACGGTATGTGAATCAGTTCCGATCATCATTCCACCCGGAAAAGCATAGTTTTCAAGAACTACCTGATGAATAATACCACCACCTGGTTTCCAGAATCCGATTCCGTATTTATTTGATACAGAAGCCAGAAAATCATATACTTCGCGATTGATATCGTTGGCAGTCTGTAAGTCAGTTACAGCGCCATCCTTGGCGGTAATCAGGTGATCGCAATGCACCGTTGATGGAACGCTCACTTTCGTTTTACCAGCCTGCATAAACTGCAACAGGGCCATCTGAGCAGTAGCATCCTGCATGGCTACGCGGTCGGGATTGAAATCGACATAAGAATCTCCTCTTTTGAAAGGAGTAGCCGGGATTTCTTCGGCCAGATGTGCATATAAAATCTTTTCGGTGAGCGTGAGCGGACGGTTGAGCAATGTGCGCGCAGCCTGAACCCTGGCGGGCATTTTGGCATAAAGAGCGAGCATCATGTCGAGATCGAATACCTTCATTGTGGGATTATTTTGTGTTAATAAGCTTTTTGCAAAAATAAGAATAATGAGGTACATCTGTACCGGAATTGAGAAGGAATCTCGCTAAATCCTTTCATTTCAATTTAATATTCTGACCTTCTTTAACCAAAACCCCAATTATCTCCTTCTTTTTATACAGAATCTTACCATGTAGCTTATAAAAGGGAATCCTTCCGGTTTGTCTGTAGGTAAAAAGTGTTCGTTTACTAATACATATAAGCTTCATTACTTCCTCTGAATTCAGATAGATATCATCTTCGGAATTTTTCCCCTTTGAACGATGGACAGCTATACTGGAATGAATATCATCGTAAATACCTACAAGCTCAATGTAGAGTTCACGAATTTCATCATCCATATCAAGTAATAGCTTGTTCATTTCTGTATCTATAAAAGCATGATCATTTCTTTGATCGTCATGCCGGCGATCATTGGTTTCTAAATATTGAAGGTCCATTTCAATGATTGTTCAGAAATTTTGAAATCGGACCAGTGCACTGATCATTGTTGATTTTCAACAACGGGACGAATCTATGATGAGATTAAAAAAAATCAAAGGACAAACAAATACACCCACTTATGATAAATTTATTGTATTGATATACAGTATTTTCTATTTTAGCATTGATACATTTTCTATTTTTGTATATATTTATCACATCCTGAAAATCTTTTATCTTTATCAGATGCAAAAGCATAGACCTGCCATAAGTTTTGAAGATAAATTTCCCTCTGAGAAGGATTGTCGGGAGTATCTGTTCTTGCTTCGATACCCCGATGGATATTTTTGTATCAGATGCGAACAAACGGCTTATTGGCGCAATCAACGTGACGTTCTTATCTGCAGAAATTGTCGGAACGAAACCTCATTAACTTCTGGTAGTTTCATGCAACATAGTCGACTGCCATTGAAATCCATTTTTCATATCTTCTGGACAATTGCACATAGTTCTTATGGGATGAATGCAAAGGATTTACAGGAAGAATGTCATCTAAAAAATTACCTGACTGCCAGAAAATGGCTGAATTTTATCCGAGAGCAATTATATCTGGATTCAGAACAAACATTGGGAAAAAGTATCAAGGTAGACCATATACTTCTCAAGCTGCCAGTAGAGTATAAATATGGTCTGAATAAACGCTTACAACCCAGAATTGTAATAGCTGTTTCTGCAAAATTTGAAGATAAACCAAACTTTAGAATAAGACTCATCAGAAGTCCTTCGGTCAAAGCCACCAATGAATTTATCCGCTCCTGTCTCCCGGGAAAAGGAGTTATCTATTTACCTGATAAACAATGGTTTTATTCTGATGAAAGACGACATTATAAACGAATATTTGTAAAGCAGGAATGTGAATTCAACGGTCAAACCATGATCAGGGAAGTGTCTGATATTGCCATTTTATTCAACCATTGGCTAAATTCGGTCTATCAGAATCATATTCGCATATCTTCTCTTTCTTCTTATGTGCAGGAGTTTGAATTCTGGCACAACCGCAATCCTGAACTCAGAGCTATGAAACTATTTGAATTGCTTCTAGAAAGGTCATTATCCGAAATTAAAACACGAACCTAAGATAAATCACTGTTTGTTCATTTTGAAATATAACATCCAGATTTGATATTCCTTTTTCGAAGCTTGTCATGTCCGATACAAATCCGAATCAAGTCCAATGCAAAGTCTATTATCTTAAGTCGGACAATGAGAAAACCGTAACCTATTCCAAAAGATGTTAAGGTGTTAATGTAACAAGCAAACGTAATCATTCCTTCAGGCCGAATCAATAGCCAAGATTCATTTTTAAATAGTTTTTCATTGTAAAAAACAAATAATCTGGGTTTTCCGAAACAGAATCATTTACCACCTATGACTTTCTGTCAGCTTATTCCTGCATTTGTTTGCACCCATTTGCACTTTGCTGTCAGTGACAGGATTTCCAATAAATGTTCTCTTTCTGTCATCCAGGTGCAATCAGTTGCAAATGCCAGAAAAAATCATGTACAGCAAAGAATTTGCCTGTATCAGTCTGGAAGGTGCTGAATAGATGGCAATTCCTAAATAAATATCAATAATCTAATCCCTTAAACACCATGGCTACAACCCGACATGGAATCTTAGGTGCCTTTAATGGCAGAGTCGGCAATGTGATCGGCTCAAACTGGAGAGGCAGGAATGTGATTCGTATCCGCCCGGCCTCCGTATCAAACCCACGTACCGAACTACAAATGGCTCAACGAAGCCGGTTCGGAATGATGACCCGTTTTCTTTCTTCCCAACGAATGCTTGTGAATATTGGGTTCCGACCAAATGCAAATGGTCAGAGCGCTTTTAATGCAGCAAGTTCGTACAACCTTTTGAACGCTTTTAACAGCGAAAATCCAGAATTACAAATTGATTACTGCAAAGTGATGTTGAGCCTGGGTCTGTTGCCTCCGCCTGAAGATCTGGCAGTAGCTAGCTCTCTGGCGGGAACCCTTTCACTGGCATGGGCAGACAACAGCAGTGATGAGCTCGCTTCCGGGGCTGATGCCCTGATGCTAGGTGTGTTTGACCCTGCGACTGCCACTGCTCTCACTTTTCCGAACTGTGCAATACGATCAGCTTCGGCTGCAGAAATCAGTTTACCGGCCCGATGGGCTGGTCGCACAGTGGAAGTTTTTGCTTTCTTCCTCTCGCCAAAAGGCATGAGTGTTGCAAACAGCAAAGACATGGTATCTGATACCATTTATGGGGGTACGATTGAATTGTTGTAATCCTTTGTGATTTCATTCCTCAAAGATCCCGGTCAAAGCCGGGATTTTTGCATTTATATTGAGATCATACATCAACAATACAGAAATGGGTTTCGATCTAAGTAATAATACTTATTTAAAGCTTTTTAAAATACAATATCTTTTTTCAACAGATTTCAATCTTTTCCTAAATATTGAGAAATTATAATCTTAAGGCTGAACCAGTAGTCTTCTGTTATTCAGCTAATAAAGAAAATGTTATTAGCATTCATAACAATAATGATCATGCATTATACGATATATATTACTAAATATTAAAGGTGTATTGAATCTGTATTTTAAAGATTAATTTGATATATCGACGACTTTTATGGCAAATTATTGACCCTAACAATATATGAAGGGTTATTGTTTTTTTATTCTTTTCATCTATTATAGTGTTTTTAATTTAGAATGTTTATAAATTTCGAATAAATATTGAAAAAATTGAATTATTACAAATGATATTTTGTACATTTGAAATCATTCTCTCCCCGGGAAACTGCCATTAAAGGAAAAAAAGCTCATATTGATATGAGCAAAAAATTTAAGGAATGTTCGAAGGATCAATTCATTGATTCTGAGATGTTTCGATGAAATAATGTTTTTTTCTTTAATTGATAGTACGATATGAAACCAATTTACATTTTACTCATTGCACTGTTTTTTCAAACAACAATTTTTGCTCAGGTGTATATCCTGAACGAGGATTTTGTAACCTCAAGCGGCACAAACCCTCCTTTTGAATGGAGCAACTACAAAATTACCGGGACAACCAATGATCTCTGGCATTTTGATAATCCGGGCGACAGAGTAGTGAATTTTCCTGTGACTGCACCTTTTGCTGTTTTTGATGCAGATACTGTTTCAGGGAATGGTCAGGCAGAGAAATCAGGATTAGAAAGTCCATTTTTCGATGCCTCCATCAGTGACTTTATTTTGCTTTTATTTGATCAATCTTTTGTTTCAGTAAATGGCGCTGCAGCCATTGTTGAGGCATTTAATGGAACCGACTGGACCGAGGTAAAACGCTTTACATCAAGCACAGCAAATTCCATTTCTGAAGTAGTTGATATTTCCTCAGTTGTTGGTGGGATAACCAATGCTAAAATCAGATTCATTTGGGAAGGTCAGAGCAAAGGTTATTGGTCACTGGATAACGTTTCTGTTTTAGCCCCTTTACCCGTGGACGGTGGATTGGTAAAACTAGACAGCCCAATGTCTCCATTTAACGAAGGAATTCAACCTATCAAAATCAGCATTGGCAATTTTGGTTACCAAAACCTGACATCCACCACGATTAAATGGAAAATGAATGGCGTACAACAACCAAATTTTACATGGAATGGCAATCTGAGCATCGGACAGGTACAAGAAAATGTGCAGATTGGAACTTATAATTTTACCGGCAATCCTGTGGAAGTAACAATCTTGCAGTATCTTCCAAATGGTATTGATGATTCAAATCCATATAATGATTCCATTGTTAAAACAGTCAGACCATCACTCTGTGGTGAATATACAATTGGAGGTAATAATCCAGATTTTACAAATTTCAATCAGGCTGCCAATGTTCTGAATATTGCAGGAATCTCATGTCCTGTAGTATTTAAAGTCAGAAATGGTGATTATAATGAGCAATTCATTCTTGAAGATATACAGGGTAGTTCAGCACAAAACACTATCACTTTCGAATCTGAAAGTGGTGACAGTACAGGAGTTATTATTCGTTGTGAGGTATGGTCATTAACAACTGTTTTACTTAGAAAAACCAGATATATTCATTTTAAGGAAATTGGTTTTCGTGGAGCATACGTCGCCATGCAGCAGAGTAACACATATCAAATCGACCTAGAAAACTGCTATTTATCAGGATATTATTCATTATTACTTGATGATATATCCAATAATATTCATGTAAATAACTGCCTCACACAAGGTGTAGATTATAATATTGGAATTCGATCAGGGTCTCATGATATTAACATTTCAAATTCCCAGATTAATGGAGGTACATGGGGAATTGTTGTTCAAAACGGTCTTCAACAGTATGCTAATGTGACGATTACAGACAATGTCTTTACTGGACAATATTATGCCTCTATCAACACTAGCGGAACCAGAGGGGTTGTTGTCGACAGAAATGTAATAAGTGCTACAAGTACTGGAATATACGCGGATAATACATACAATATCATCATTACAAACAATATAATTAATACAATTTCAGGAAGTTATTGGCATAATAGCGGCATACATTTTGAAAACACAACCGATTCTGTAAATATTTACAATAATTTCATTCACACATACGGAAGTTTCAGAAGTGACGGTATTTTCCTTCAGAACAGCAACCACACAAATGTATATTTCAATAGCATCAATATTACAAATAATGAAATAAGTCGTTCATCGAAGGGATTATGCATTATGGGAGGAGATCAGAATGATATCCGCAACAATATATCCAGTATTGAATATTGGGGATATCCTGCATATCTGGCTGGAAGTTTTTCCAATCTGACGATGGATTACAATGATTTTTATCATCCTGAGGGACTTATTGGTCAGATTAATGCAACAGATATTTATTCATTGTCCGAATGGCAGTCGGCTTCAGGTAATGATATGCATTCTTTTGCTGAAAATCCATTTTTTACTACAAGCACTGACCTTTCCATAAATCAGGCGCTATTAAACAATAGTGGGACACCCATTTCAGAAATCCCAAATGATATCGATAGTAATCCAAGAAATATATTAAATCCTGATATAGGAGCCAGAGAATATCAGGCATGTATTGCGGATGCTGGAATTAATAAGATCACAGAGCCTGACAGCCCGGTTTCTTCTGGTCAGCATGAAGTGAAAGTAATACTTCAGAATCAGGGTACATCTAGCTTGAATTCGGCAATTATTCAATGGGAAGTAAATGGAATATCTCAGCCTCAATTTTTGTGGAGCGGAAATCTAGCTGAAAAAGCAAATACTGAGCTTTCAATTGGTTTGTTTAATTTTGTGGGAGGACTTAGTACTATACGTGCCTGGACCGAACTTCCAAATGGAATTACTGATTGCAATCACCTGAATGACACATCGATACGTACTCTAACAGGGTCATTATGTGGCGAATATACTATTGGAGGTCAGAATCCTGATTTTTCCACTTTTACAGAGGCTGCAATGGTATTGAATACTGCAGGTATATCTTGTCCGGTAGTTTTTAAAGTCAGAAACGGGGATTACTATGAACAAATCATACTTGATGCAATTCCCGGTAGTTCTGCTCAAAATTCTATCACATTTGAATCGGAAAGTGGAGATAGTACCGCAGTAATGCTTAGATACGAGGTATGGCCAAGTATAACATTACAGATCAAAAATACACAAAACATACGATTTAAGGAAATAGGTATTCGGGGCAATCATTTTGCAATTCAATTAAGCAAGGTAACTGATTTTCAGATGGATAATTGCTTTATAAGCGGTTATTATAACCTCGCTTTAGATGATACTACAAATCAGGTTGAAATAAGTCATTCTTACTTACAGGCAAGCGATTGGGCTTTAGGAATCCGATCAGGATCGAAAGATATTCAGGTTCATGATTGCATATTTTACGGTGCAAATTACGGTATTGTAGTTCAATCAGGAATTCAGTTGTTTGCAAACGTTTCAATCATGAACAATGAATTTACCCAACAAGGCTATGCATCTATAAATATCGCCAGTGCAAGAGATATTACTATTACAGATAACGCATTTACCACCAACAGAACCGGAATATATTCAGATAATTCTAAAAATCTATTGATTTCAGACAACAGAATCCACATTTTTGCTCAAGCAGACTGGAATAACAGTGGAATTCACCTTGAGACTTTAACAGATTCAGTAAACATATTTAACAATTTCATTCTTACATCAGGGATTTACAAAAGCGAAGGAATTTTTCTCCAAAATAGTTCCCGATCAAAAGTTTATTATAACAGTATTAATATCACAAATAATGACATTGCCGGCGACAGCAAAGGTATCTATATTAATGGCGGAGAACAGATTGATTTTCAAAACAATATATTACGTATTTCAAAACTAGGTTTCCCGATTTATCTTTCAGGTACTTCAATTAATTTAACGACGGATTATAATGACTTCTACCATCCTGAATTACTTATCGGTCATTATAATACAACTGACTATTACTCTTTGGCTGACTGGAAATTCTCAACAGATCAGGATGATCATTCTTACGCTGTTGATCCATATTTTACTTCTAATATGGATTTATCTGTAAATCAATCCATTTTAAACAATGTCGGGATACCAATTCCTGAAATTCAGTATGATATTGATGGTTCCGTTCGCAATAACACACATCCTGATATAGGAGCAAAAGAATTTAGCACTTGTGAAACAGATGCCGGAATAAACCAGATTAGTTCACCATCTTCACCTTTGTCTGATGGAAGTCAATCCATTAAAGTGATCTTACAGAACCAGGGAACGAATATCCTATTTTCAGCGATCATTCATTGGAAAGTTAATGGTCAATCACAGACTCCTTTTAACTGGAATGGCAACTTGATAGAGAAGGCAAATACCGAAGTTACTATAGGCAATTTCAACTTCACTGATGGATTATTCAATATAAAGGCCTGGACCTCACTACCTAATGGAAATACTGATTGCAACAATATAAATGACACCATCTCAAAGAAAGTATCAACAACTTTATGTGGTGAATATACAATCGGAGGCAACTCACCTGATTTTCTAACATTTACAGATGCTGTAACTGCACTAAATCAATCAGGAATCTCCTGTCCGGTAACATTTAATATCAGAGATGGCGAATACATTGAACGGTTTCTTCTCAAAGATATACAAGGGTCATCTGCCATCAATACTATTACATTTCAGTCAGAAAGTAGTGACAGCAGCGCTGTAATTATCCGTTTCTCTGATTACAGCACATCAACCATCCAGTTATATAAGGCTAAGTATATAAATGTCAATAAAATTAGCATACAAGGATATTGGGGATTAATGGTTGATAATTCCGAATATATCAATATCAATAACTGTTATATTACCAATGGATTATGGACAAGAACCAATTCTCAATTTATTAAAATAGAAAATTGCTATTTCACAAACGGTATCTCAATTGAATCAGGATCTAAGCATATTGATATTGCATCAAATGAACTTATTGGTGGTAGCATTTCGGTTGGAAATGATTGGAATAACTATGTCCAGGATATTGAAATTTTGAATAATAATTTCACTTTGGGAGCAAGCATTTCATCAACTTATTCCAAAGGTGTTACGATAAAAAATAATGATTTCATTAGTAATCAATCAGGACTAAGATTTTATAGTTCTAATAACCTAACTATTACTGAGAACTTTTTCAATATTTACCAGACATTGGGTTGGGACAATCACGGCCTACGATTCGAAAGTGTTGATACACTTAATTTGATTAACAATTTCATTTTCACAAATGGAAATGCATCAGGAACTGGTATTCTCTTGAATAATTGCTTCCATTCCAAATTGTATTTTAATAGTGTTAACAGGACCAATCTTGAAGGTCAAACCGGTGGTTGGGGGATGTACCTCATTAGTGGAAATCTTAATTCAATCAAGAATAATATTTTCAATATCCAAAATGGTGGCTATCCAGTAGTGATCCAAACAGGGACAACAGGCTTTTCTTTTGATTTTAACGATTATTACTCTCCATCAGGTATAATTGGAAAATTCAATGATCTGGATTATTCTGATCTCGGATCATGGGGATCAGCCATTCAGGGCGATGCAAATTCTAAAAACGTTCCACCTTATTACGCAGCCGAAGATAATCCACTACCATATCAGAGAGATTTCAACGGTGCAGCTATACCAATTCAGCCAATTCAGTTGGATATTCATGGAAATATACGCAATGATCAGGCACCTGATATTGGGGCAGTTGAGTTTATGATTGACTATGGAATTACACAACTCATCACGCCAAATCTCGAATGCACACATGGACCAAATGATAGTATTACGGTTTATTTGCGTCAGTTCGGCGACATTCCTTTCAAAGATATGAGGCTTTCATACCAGGTAAATGGCGGAATTGTTTATACCGACACCATTCTAGGGACAATCTATAACGATTTACAATATACTTTTAAAACACCGGTAGATATGGCTATCGATGGGGAATATATTTTCCGCGTTTGGCTCATCAGCACGCGTGATGATAATATCAACAATGATACTTTGGTTGCAACCCGCTATACAAAACCCGCTCCTGTGGTGGATTTCAGCTGGTCAAACGATTGTACTGGCCGTGAAGTCTTCTTTACCGGAACCGCATCTGTGTCTGATCCTTATTTCATTGAAAAATATGAATGGTATTTCGGGGATGG
>CAZVKW010000086.1:0-12749 GCA_964627945.1 uncultured Lentimicrobiaceae bacterium | reverse complement strand
TGCAACAGTCTGAATACCAATTTCATTAAAGGTAAAGAATTGAAAATAAAATCAATAGAAATCAATCTGGAATAATTAAACAATATCAATATGTGCGGAACATGCGGTTGTGGCGAAGAGCCAAAAATTACGTATCGAAAATCCGGCGAAAGCCATACTCATCCTCATACCCATGCGCATTCACACGAAGGGCATGAGCACAGTCATGATCATGACCATCATCACACACACGATCATGATCATCCTCATGCACACGACCACAACCACAGCACTTTGATTCCGCTTGAGCGGAATATTTTATCAAAAAATGATTTGCTGGCCGAACGGAATCGGGGATTGTTTGAAGGATTAGATATCATTGTGCTCAATCTGATGAGTTCTCCTGGTTCAGGAAAAACAAGTATTCTTGAAAGAACCATCCGCGAACAAAAAGGAAAGATGAATCTATTTGTTATTGAAGGAGATCAGCAAACCACGAATGATGCCATGCGGATCGAAGCTGCCGGTGCTACTGCGATACAAATCAATACCGGAACCGGATGCCATCTCGATGCCACCATGGTATATAAGGCTGTGAAACAGCTTAATATTACGAAAGGCAGCACGCTTTTTATTGAGAATGTCGGAAATCTGGTATGCCCTGCCCTCTTCGATCTTGGTGAAAGCAAACGTATTGTAATCATCAGTGTAACTGAAGGTGATGATAAGCCGGCAAAATATCCGAATATGTTCGAGACGGCCCATTTATGCATCATTAACAAGACTGATCTGCTTCCTCATGTAGATTTCTCATTTGAAAAAGCGAAATCAAGCGCTTTATCCATCAACCGGAATCTGGAGTTTATTGAGCTCAGTGCCAGAACAGGTGAAGGATTCGATACCTGGTATAGCTGGTTATCAAGACTTAAGTCTTCCTAAATCCACTTTTTTCAGTTCATAGGTTTCACTGATAATTCTTAACAGTGTTAAAATTTTAACATTAAAATGTTGAAATTGTCAAATTCACGTGTATTTTTGTAAAAAAATGTGAATTCTTTAACAATACAAAATATGATCAAGAACCTGCCTCACAAGACCATCGAAAGGCTTAGTCAGTACCGTCGCGCCCTTCTGATCTGTCTTGAAAAGGGTCAAACCCATATCTATTCTCACGAAATCGCTAAGATTCAGCATATTACAGCTGTTCAAGTCCGTCGAGATCTGATGTTGATCGGATATACAGGTACCCTACGAAAAGGTTATAATGTGAAGGATCTGATTGATCTGATCGGGAACATTATCGATTCATCAGAAGGCATCAATGTTGCTATTCTGGGTATGGGAAATCTGGGCAGGGCCCTGATCAATTATTTTGCAGGAAAGCGCTCACAACTAAAGATTGTTGCCGGCTTTGATATCAATCCTGATAAAATTGGAAACACAATGTCAGGAGTTCCCTGCTATTCCTCCGAAGAGATGAATCACATCATCAAAGAAAAGAATATTAAGGTTGGTATTATGACTGTTCCGGCTGAATTTGCGACCAGTACAGCCGAACAACTTGTAAAAGCCGGAATCAAAGGCATTCTGAACTATACACCAAAACCAGTAAATGTTCCACAGGAAGTGTATCTCGAAGAATACGATATGATCACCTCTCTCGAAAAAGTGGCGTTTTTTGTTAAGATAAACGATTTGTAAATTACTAATACTTCTGTTTCTGAAGTATTTATCTCATCCGAATATTCCTTTTACGCCTCCTCCATCATGACTGATGGTTTGTCCGGTCAGGAATGCTGATTTGTCTGACAATAACCAGGCTGCCAGTGAAGACAGTTCATCAGCCTTACCAAGTCTTTTAACCGGAATACTTTCCTCGAACACTTTCCGAGCTGCTTCCACGGTGGTATTCTCCATTTCTGCTTTCTTTTTGAACAGGCGGTGCATAGCGGCGGTGTCGTGATATCCGGGTGCCAAGATATTCATGGTGATGTTCTGAGAAGCGAAATCCTGTGACAGTGTCTTCACAAAACCTACGATTGCCGGCCGGAAAGTATTGCTCAGAATCAGATTCTCAACGGGTTGTTTCACGGAGATGCTTTCGATAAATAACAAACGTCCGTAAGACTGATTGCGAAAAAACGGAAGAATACCTTGCACAAACTGAATTTTCCACCGAACCAATTGACGATAGGCCTCATCCCAGTCCGCGGCTACAAGTTCGTCCAGATTCTTTGCTGGTGGTCCTCCGGCATTCACCAAAACACCCGATAAAAACCTGCCCTGAATTGCATCAAAAACCTTTTGCTGGGTTTCAGTTTGGGTGATATCACCGGCAAGTATTTCCAGGTTCTCCGACCATTGTGCCTGAAAATCAAGCAGAACACTTTCTGTTCTGGCTACCGCAATTACCTGAGCTCCTTCTTTTAAAAGTGTTTCTGCAACAGCCCTGCCAAAACCAGAGCCTGCTCCGGTAACAATAAAGAGACGATTGTCTAAATCTAAATTCATTGTGATTTGTTTGCTTCAAAAGTAGCATTTTCCGGATCATGAAATACAGGAATGATTGACAGAATGTCCGTCGAACGGCCTAATTCCGTAGCTTTGCCAAAGAAATTTCACATGAATTTATGACCATGAACCATCGAAAAGCAATCATCACCGGCTCACTGGCCATCGCGTTTTCTGCGGTTCTTTGGGGCTTCGATGGTGCTGTCCTTACTCCGCGGCTTTATAATCTTGATGTGGTATATGTCGTTTTCATCCTCCACCTCTTGCCTTTCCTGTTGATGAATATTGTAATGCCACGCGAATACAGGCACTTACGAACCATGCCTTCGAAAGACATTCTGATTTTTGCACTGATCAGTCTTACTGGCGGTGCTGTCGGAACACTTGCCATTGTGAAAGCACTGTTTTTGATGAATTTCAATCATTTATCATCGGTAATTCTGCTTCAGAAACTTCAGCCGGTATTTGCGATCCTTTTGGCTACCACTTTTCTGAAAGAGAAAATCCGACCTAATTTCATATATTGGGCTGCTTTGGCTGTTGCCGGGGGCTATTTCCTCACGTTTGGCTGGGCGCTTCCGGATATGAAAACCGATCAAAAAACGGTTTATGCTTCTCTTCTGGCGCTTCTGGCGACTTTTTCATTCAGCAGTTCAACCGTTTTGTCGAAGAAAATTCTCGGGACTTATAATTTCAAAACCTCGACATTTTTCCGGTACGGGTTCACCTCTTTCATCATGTTGATTTTCATGATTATAGCCGGTGATTTTACACAATTTAAACTTACTACCAACGATAACTGGCTGTTTATCGGCATCATCGGACTCACAACAGGTTCAGGAGCCATTCTTTTGTATTACTATGGTTTAAAAAAGGTAAAAGCCAGTCTGGCGACTATCTGTGAACTCATGTTTCCTATTTCTGCCGTATTTTTTGATTATCTGATCAACAAGAGCTTACTATCACCTGTTCAATGGCTTGCAGCAATCGTAATGGTATTTGCCATACTGAAACTGAGTCTGGGCAAAAAAAATGATTGATTTTTCCTACATTTCTTGTTAATTTAGTAACCAAATCCTTTTGGGTCATGGAAAGTATAAAACTTGTATTTACGGGATCAGCGATCGAAGCTGGTTTTATTGCTGAGATTCTTGAAGAGAACGGCATCAATTCCATTTTAAGAAATACGCTCGAAGAAAGTATTATTGCCGGCTGGGCATCCGGATCTCCGGAGGATTCAGGCCTTGTTTATGTTGAAAACAAGGATGAAGAAACGGCCACCGATCTGATCAACAACTATTTAGCATCCAGATAGTTTCGAAATTCAGACATGATTCCCGTTTTCAAACGAAAATGTATCTTTGTAAACCAATTCATGTCTGATGCAAAAATTGCTGATTAGCCTTTTCTTTTTCTTCAGTCTGACTTTCATGCTTCAGGCTCAAAAGTCAGGTCATGACAGTATTTGCATCAGCGTTGATGAGCAGCGTATCACCGATTTGATCAATAATCTGCGTAAACAAAACAAACTTCCTGAAATCCCGCTTTCTAATTCACTTTGCTATGTAGCCAAGATGCATGTGCGTGATCTACAGACCAACCGTCCTGATACCAGCATTTGCAATACTGGAAGCTGGTCCGATAAAGGTAAATGGACACCTTGCTGTTACAATAAATACGTTTTGAAAACGGATTGCATGATGGACAAACCCAAAGAACTGACTCCTTATAAGTTCAGAGGCTACGAAATAAGTTACTTTGAAGAAGGCATTGTTCATGCAGATAGTCTGTTCGATATCTGGTCAGGCACACCCGAAGTTGCGGATATGCTTCTCGCCAGAGGGATTCATTCTGATAAAAAATGGCAGGCCATGGGAATTTCGATCGGTGATAATTATGTATGTCTTTGGCTGGGGCAGCGCCCTGATCCTTTGGGAAAACCAGGACTTTGTTCAAAAGAAGCTCCAAAGTCAGCAGCAGTTGAAAACGAAAAGAAAAATGAAATAACTGGTAAATATTATCTGATTTACGGAAGTTTCAGTCTGCAGAAAGAAGCTGAGGAGGAGGTGAAAAAACATCAGGCAAAAGGTTTCAAAAATGCTCAAATCTTGAAGAAGGGCGATAAAATACGTGTAGCCCTCGGAGTCTACAACAGCATTAAAGAAGCGATGGCAGCCAAGGAAAAGTACAAAGAACAATACAAGGACGCCTGGATTCTGAAAAACTAATTCCGAAATCCAATCCTTACCATGCCAAAAAACTATACTTTGTTCTGGTTTCGGCGCGACCTGCGACTGAACGACAACGCTGCTCTTTTTCAGGCCTTGAATTCGGGCGATGAAGTCATTCCCCTGTTTATTTTTGATACTGACATTCTTGAAAAGCTGGAAAGCCGTTCCGACAGCAGAGTCCAATTTATCTATGAAAGTATTTCATCAATTCAAAATCAACTGTGTAAATCCGGTAGCAGTTTCCTGGTAAGACACGGAAGACCAATTGAAGTAATTTCGTCAATCATTAATGAATTGGCTATCAATCAGGTCATTGCAGGAACAGATTACGAGCCCTATAGTCAGCGCCGTGACAAAGAAGTGAAAGAGATGTTGAATGAGAAAGCCATTCCTTTCACGACCTATACCGATCATATTTTGTTCAAACCAGGTGAGGTGATGAAACCCGACGGAACTCCATACAGCATCTTCACCCCATTCTCCCGTAAATGGAAGGAAAGATTGAGTATCAATGGGATTCCATATTACAATTCAGAAAGTCTGATTCAAAATTTCGCAATGCTTGACTTTCTTTTTCCAAAACTCGAATCTATTGGTTTTACTAAAACGCAAATCCAGATAGCTCCTGCTGTTCTTGATCCAAAACGACTTGAGAATTATGCAACAATCCGCGATCTGCCAGCATTGAACGCAACTTCCCATAATGGTATCCATCTTCGATTTGGAACCATAAGTCCACGACAGCTCATTTCAATATTCCAACACAACGAAAGCTTTCTGAACGAATTGATCTGGCGCGAGTTCTTCATCCACATACTCTTTCACTATCCAAAGGCTGCAAGTAGTTCATTTCATAAAAAATATGACGGAATGCCCTGGCTCAATGATGAAAAAGCTTTTTCCCGCTGGTGTGAAGGTACGACCGGTTATCCAATGGTAGATGCCGGTATGCGCGAACTCAATGCAACAGGATTTATGCACAATAGGGTGAGGATGGTAGTTGCAAGTTTTCTGACAAAGCATTTGCTCACCGACTGGCGTTGGGGTGAAGCCTATTTCGCCGAAAAACTGCTTGATTATGAACTGGCCGCAAACAATGGAAATTGGCAATGGGCAGCAGGAACAGGCTGTGATGCGGCGCCTTATTTCAGAGTGTTTAATCCCGCCGAACAACAAAAGAAATTTGATCCCGATTTCATGTATTGCAAACGCTGGATTCCGGAACTGCTCACTTCAAACTACCCCAAACCTATTGTAGATCATGATTTTGCCCGTAAACGTGCTATTGAAACCTATAAAAAACATCTTTCAGGCATGAATTGATTCAAATCATCTGTTTGATTCATAATACATTACATTTGATCTGAATAGAATTCAGGAATTCACAAAAGCTTCTTAAATTCTTCAAAAAATTTCATCGGAATATTTGATTCTGTGTTATTTGATTGGCATTTATATTTTTACCTTTGGTGAAAATCCCACCAATCATGAAAAGCAGTAAATTCCTCCTCCCTGCCGGAATTATCTTCCTCGCACTGATTATTGTTTTGTTCTATATCTTCAACAAAAAGAAAGAACCAATCTCATATGATCAGAAATTTGATCCGTATATAACGGCACATTCGACCGGATACCTCTCAAAAGAAAGCCGGATCATGGTCAGACTGATGAACGAAGTACCTAAAGAAGCTCAGCTTAAATTACAGGGAATCAGATTATTCAAGTTTTCACCATCCATAAAAGGACAGACAAGATGGCTGGATGGCTTTACGCTTGAGTTTGTTCCGGCCGAACCAATGCCAACAGCTAGTTTGTTTGAAGCTTCGTTCGCATTGGGGAAGATTTATAAAGTTTCAAAAGATTGCCAGACATTCAAATTCGATTTTCAGGTAATTCCACAGTCCTTTGATGTTGTTGTTGATGGCATAAAATCCATTGAGAAACTGAAACCCGAGTGGCAGCAGATTCAGGGCAGAATTCTCACTGCAGATGTTGAAAACCCTGAACTGATCGGGAAAGTACTTGAGGCAAATCAGGAAGGAAGGAAACTGAAGATCAGATGGGAAACCGGTGGAGATCAGAAAAGTTTTCTGTTTACAATCGACAGCATCGTTCGGGGTGAAAACCCTTCTGTTGTATTGCTGGAATGGAATGGCAATCAAATTGGTGTTGACAGGACGGGCAATAAGGAAGTCGCCGTGCCATCGGTTGATGAATTCTCTTTGACGGAATATAAAATCGTCTACAATCCTGAACCTTATCTATTGCTGCAATTCTCATCATCACTGCTTGAAAATCAGGATCTTAACGGCCTCATTCGCATCGGAAATACTGAAAGCCTACGATTTGACGTCTCTGAAAACGAAATAAGGGTGTATACACCCAGCCGCTTAAAAGGAATGCAGGATGTGATTGTTGATAACGGAATCCAGAATTATCTGCGCAAGAAACTAATTGAATCATCGCAGTTTACGGTTACGTATGAGGAATTACTCCCTGCTGTTCGGTTGGTAAATAACGGAATAATTATGCCGAATTCAGGTAATCTCGCATTCCCATTCGAAGCTGTGAATTTAAAGGCAGTGGATGTGAAAGTTACCAAGATTCTTGAGAAAAATATCAAACAATTTCTACAAGTGAATACAATCGGTGGCGACTATGAACTCCGCCGTGTTGGAACCATTATTGCCAATAAAACGATCCAACTCGACAATGATAAGTTGCTCGACATGAACAAATGGAACCGCTTTTCAATCGATCTGAAAAGTATGATCGAAGGCGAACCAGGCGCTATATATCAGATTACCATTGGTTTCAAACACGAATACTCGCTTTACAATTGTCAGGAAAATCAAAACTCGATCGTGAAAACCGGCGAAATGGATGATTCCGATGATGAAGAATATTATTATTACGAAGGCGATTATTACTCCGAAGAAGATGATTACTATGGATATTATTATCCGCCGGGATACAGATGGTCGCAACGCGATAATCCGTGCCATGTATCGTATTTTACCAGCGATCGCTGGATAAAACAGAATGTTCTTGCATCGGACCTTGGAATTATCGTAAAATCGGGATCGGATAACAGACTGCATATCGTTGTGAATGACCTGATTACGACCAGACCAGTTAGTGGCGCAAAAATTGAAATCTATAACTATCAGCAAGTTCTTATCGGCAGTGGAACAAGCAACAGCGACGGAATGCTGGAAATCGTTCCGGAGGGAACTCCCTATTTGCTCATTGCAGCGCAAAGCGAACAAAAAGGCTATCTGCGCCTGGATGATGGTTCTTCACTCTCGATGAGTAAGTTTGATATTTCAGGTGAAAGAACACAAAAAGGCATCAAAGGATTCATCTACGGTGAGCGTGGAGTATGGCGGCCAGGAGACACGCTGTTCATGAAATTTATCCTCGAAGTCAAGCTCAAAACCATTCCTGAAAACCATCCTGTTTCGTTCGAACTGTTTAATCCTGCCGGACAAATGGTGAAAAAGATTATCCGCACTGAATCGGAACATGGAATCTATGATTTTCCAGTCACAACAGCTTCCGATGCTCCTACCGGAACATGGAATTGTAAGGTGAAAATTGGAGGTGCTGAATTTCAGAAAAACCTTCGGATCGAAACCATCATGCCCAATCGTCTGAAACTTTCGCTTCAGTTTGCATCACAATTATCTAACAACCAAAAGAATACAGGAATCCTTCAGGCCAACTGGCTCCACGGATCGCCTGCCAAAAAGCTGAAAGCCCGTGTCGAAACAACGCTCGTCAGTTCAAAAACGGAATTTTCAAAATTCAAGGGGTTCAATTTCGATGATCCTTCCAGAAAGTTTAATGGCGAAGGAAGAATTATACTCGACCAGGAAACCGACGATAATGGCAAGGCGACTTTCAGTCCGGAATTCAATATCAGCGAAGCATCAGGCATGATGAATGCCATTTTTATGACCCGTGTTTTCGAACCGGGAGGCAATGTGAGCATTGATAGGTTCTCGATTCCATTCTCACCATATAAGCGTTATATTGGATTGAGTTTCCCTGGTAATCAGCAAAATAGAAATGATATTCTGATAGATTCTACATATAAACTGAAAATTGTTGCGGTCACTCAGGCTGGAAGCAAAGTAAATTCAAACATGACTGTAGATGTGGAGTTGTATAAAGTTGAATGGCGCTGGTGGTGGGACAGAACGGATGAAGATCTGACCAATTACAATGCTTCGGGATACAATAAACCGATGAAACGAGAAACAATCAGCCTGATTGATGGTGAAGGAACCTATAAACTGGAAATCAAATACCCTGAATGGGGCCGGTATCTGCTGAGGGTTTGTGATTCAGATGGCGGACATTCCACTGGATCAACATTTTATGTGAGCTGGGGAAACCGATACAACCATGCCTCAAACGATCAGCCTGGTGGAGCTACCATGCTGAATTTCACTGCTGAGAAAAGTAATTATAATGTAGGTGATATCGTCAAACTGTCCATTCCTTCGGGTAAACAGGGACGCATGCTTGTCAGCATTGAGAACGGATCAAGGGTCATTCAGAAGCAATGGGTTGAAGCCACACAGGGTCAAACCAGTTTCTCGTTCAAAGCGACGAGCGAGATGACACCCAATGTTTATGTGAATATCAGTCTGTTACAACCGCATTCTCAGACATTAAACGATTTGCCCATCAGACTGTACGGGGTTTTACCAATCATGGTGGAAGATCCATCCACAAAACTTCAGCCGGTCATTGCCATGAAAGAAGTTTTACGTCCGGAAGAAAAATCAAAAATCACCGTTTCGGAAAAGAATGGACGGGAAATGACTTATTCCATTGCCATTGTGGATGACGGACTGCTTGATCTTACCCGTTTCAAGACACCTGAACCCTGGTCAACTTTCTATGCAAGAGAATCGCTTGGTGTGAAGAGCTGGGATATGTACGATAATGTGCTGGGTGCATGGAGCGCGCAACTCGAAAGGATGTTCAGCATCGGTGGTGATGAATATAACCGTCCAAAAGAGGATAACAAAGCCAAAAGATTCAAACCGGTTGTTATTAATCTCGGGCCATTCCATCTCAAAAAAGGAGAAAAAGCATCCCATGATTTCACGATGCCTCAATATGTAGGCTCGGTCAGGGCGATGGTTGTTGCAGCTTATGATGGAGCCTACGGATCAAGCGAAAAAACGATTCCCGTTCGCAAACCTCTGATGTTACTTGCAACACTGCCCAGAGTGCTCGGACCAACTGAAACCGTGAGTCTGCCTGTGAGTGTTTTCGCACTTGAAAAATCAGTAAAAGATGTAAAAGTGGAAGTTGAAACAAATGATCTTTTCAGCATTGAAGGTGATAATAAACTCGGAACTACCTTCACTGAACCAGGCGATAAACTGGTCGTTTTCCATCTAAAAGCCAAAGCATTGACTGGTATCGGAAAAGTTAAGATTAAAGCGGTAAGCGGCTCAGAATCATCAGAATATACCCTTGAGATTGAGATCAGAAACCCGAATCCATTCACCAGCAAAGTCATGGATACCCTGATCAAAGCCGGACAGAAACTCAGTCTTCCATACGAAACTTTCGGAATGGCAGGCACGAATAAAGGAATCATCGAAGTAACAGGATTTTATCCTCTCAATCTGGGCAAGCGCCTCGATTATCTGATGCAATATCCGTATGGTTGTATCGAGCAGACGACTTCGGCTGTTTTCCCGCAGTTGTATCTCACCAAACTCATGGATGTTCCTGAAAATCTTAAATCGAGGATTGAACTGAACATCAAAACCGGAATCCAACGGCTTGTTTCATTTCAGTTGCCCAATGGCGGGCTTTCCTACTGGCCAGGATTAAACTATGGAGATGAATGGGCGACATCCTATGCCGGACATTTCCTCATTGAAGCTCAATCACTTGGATACGATATCCCGCCTCAGTTGCTCGATCAATGGAAAAGATATCAACGTTCTCAGGCACAGAACTGGAATTATGATCAAACATTTTATCGCTCTTCGCTGGTTCAGGCATACAGGCTTTATACACTCGCTCTAGCAAAATCACCTGAACTGGGTGCGATGAACCGCCTGCGAGAAAGAACAAATCTTGCTCCCGAAACAAAATGGTGTCTGGCCGCTGCCTATCAGTTGGCCGGTCAACCGGAGGCTGCCCGCGAACTTGTCCGTGAAACCAGCACCACAGTCACGAAATATACCGAAATGGGCTATACATACGGTTCTGAAACGCGTGACAGGGCCATCATCCTCGAAGCGCTTTCACAGATGGGAGATATCACCAAAGCCACGCCAATCATGAAGGAAATTTCGCAGAAACTGAGTAGCAATGAATGGATGAGTACCCAAACGAGCGCATTTTGTCTGGTAGCTACTGCCCGTTTCGTGGAGAAAGCCGGTATTACGAACAAACTGAAGTTCACGATCGACATCAACAATAAATCGCAGGAAATCAATACGGATGCACTTTTCAGTCAGATGGAACTTCCGGTTGCAAAGACATCCAACAAAGTAGAAATCAAAAATAATGGAAGCGGAATGCTCTTTGCACGAATCATCCTCTCTGGGCAGGCTGTGACCGGTGATCAGCAGGAGAAAAGAGAAAACAATCTGAAAATGAGTGTTGTATACAAAACTGCGGAGGGTAAGATTCTGGATGTTTCAAAACTGACACAGGGTACTGATTTCATCGCAGAAGTGACAATTTCCAATCCCGGAATCATGGGTAATTATCAGCAAATGGTGCTATCAGAGATATTCCCTTCAGGCTGGGAGATTCACAACACCCGTTTGTTTGGTGCTGAAGGAACGCCTTTGACATCTTCGTTCACCTATCAGGATATCCGCGACGACAGAGTTTATACCTATTTTGATCTGAGGGAAAACCAAAGCGTGACTTACCATGTGATGCTGAATGCCAGCTATACTGGCAGATTCTTCCTGCCACCCACCCTGTGCGAAGCCATGTATGATGCAAGTGTTCATTCCATATTGCCCGGAAAATGGGTAGAAGTGGTCAAATGACGAAACTGAAATCGTTCATTGTCAGAAAGAAGCGGGTCCTGATCGGCTTCTTTCTGATTTTTGTCTTGTATCTCGCATTTGTTCAGTTTTTTCTTCCTGATCCCTTGTTCGATACCCCCGTATCGCTTGTGGTGGAAGATAAAAATGAACAATTGTTGGGCGCATATATTGCCGCTGACGGGCAATGGCGATTTCCATATCAGGTAGATGTTTCAGAAAAATTCAAACAAGCGAGTCTGTGTTTCGAAGACAAAAGATTCTATTCGCATTTCGGTATTGATCCAATTGCTACCGGAAGAGCCATTTACCAAAACCTGAGATCAATGAAAAGAGTGAGTGGCGGAAGCACCATCACGATGCAAGTGGTTCGTATGGCGCGGAATAAGGACCGGAATATTCTCCAGAAATCGATCGAAATGTTACTTTCTGTTTATGTCGATCTGGTTTATTCCAAGGATGAAATATTGGCTTTGTACGCATGGCAGGCTCCATTCGGTGGTAATGTTGTCGGATTGGAGGCCGCATCGTGGCGCTATTTCGGACGCGGTTCGGCAAGTCTTTCATGGGGAGAAGCGGCCACACTGGCAGTTTTACCCAACAGTCCTGCCCTGATTCATCCCGGAAGGAACAGACAAATATTGCAAAGGAAACGTGATTTTCTACTTGATAGGCTCCGTGATCAGGGAACGATTGATTCGATTAACTGTCAGATATCCAAACTGGAACCTTTGCCGGATTATCCTTTGAACCTGCCCCAGCTTGCCCCACAATTAGTCGACAGAATCTATTTTGAGAAGTTCAATCCGAAAAACCCGGAAACAGCGAAATTCGTCACCACGATCGATGGCAATCTGCAAAGGCAGGTGAACAGGATTCTGGAACAGCACAGCCGGCAATGGCAAGCCAACGGGGTGCAGAACGGAGCTGCGCTGGTGATGGAGGTTGCAAGCGGAAAAGTACTGGCCTATGTTGGAAATATTCCTTC
>CAZVKW010000085.1:0-13041 GCA_964627945.1 uncultured Lentimicrobiaceae bacterium | reverse complement strand
CATTCAACATGATGGCATAACGAAGTGCAGGCAGGTCAATCCAGCCACAGCGGCGTGGACGTCCGGTTGTTGAACCAAATTCATTTCCGATTCTGCGCATTGTCGCCCCGTCTTCGTCGTGAAGTTCGGTTGGAAATGGTCCGCTTCCCACACGTGTGCAATAGGCTTTGAAAATTCCAAAAACTTTCCCGATTGATGATGGTGCAATACCCAATCCTGAGCAAACACCAGCGATCGTCGTATTGGATGAAGTGACAAAGGGATAACTTCCAAAGTCAACATCGAGCAGGGATCCCTGAGCACCTTCAGCAAGAACTTTTTTTCCCTGACGAAGAAGATCATTGATAAAATACTCACTGTCAACATGTTTCAGTGATTCAAGTGTCTTGAGAGCATCGAACCACAATCCTTCATATTCAGCAAAACTATATCCATCAATCAGATGTTGCGAATAATCGAATCCGATCTGATCAATTGTAGTTAAATGCTTTTCTTTCAGAGTATTGTATTTCTTCAGGAATCCTTCAGTAAGAATATCTCCCACACGAATCCCGTTTCGGGCAGTTTTATCTGTATAGGTAGGCCCAATGCCTTTTAGCGTTGAACCTATCTTGTTTGCTCCCTTTGAAACTTCGCTGGCGGCATCCATCAGGCGATGGGTTGGCAAAATAAGATGAGCTTTGCGGGAAACATACAGAATATCAGCTACCTGTACACCGCTCTCGGTCAATTTAGTAATTTCTTTCCGCAAAATAAACGGATCAATAATCACCCCGTTTCCGATCAGATTGATACATTTTGGATTGAATATCCCGGAAGGGATGGTATGCAGGACAAACTTCTTTCCCTCGAATTCAATGGTATGACCCGCGTTTGGGCCGCCCTGAAACCTCGCAACTACATCATAATGAGGTGTTAATACATCTACTACTTTACCTTTTCCTTCGTCACCCCATTGGAGACCCAAGAGCACATCTACGTTCATTTTCTGAGAATTTGTAAACAATTCAGTTTGAGTTCAGTAAATCGATTTCTTTAGCAAAAAATCATGAACCGATGTGTATCGATTCACGCAAAGATACTGAAATAATATCTGAAAAAAGTATACAGAATGATTTTCAGGTACGAAAAATGCTCGTCATTGATCAGTTAATAGGAAGAAGAAGTGATTTAGCTGTTAAAAAGCCTAGACTGTAGGATTGTCTTTCAATCGTCCGAAGAAAGTGAGCGAATGATAAGCCACCTCAACTCCCAATATCTCTTCTACAGATTTCTGTATCTCCTGCAGTCTGGGATCACAAAATTCAAGAACCTGACCATTGTCGAGGCTTACGAAATGATCATGCTGTCTGAATTTGAATGACCTTTCAAACTGTGCACAATTGTTCCCAAACTGATGTTTGGTGACCAGGTTACAGTCGAGAAGCAATTCAATGGTGTTGTAAAGAGTGGCGCGGCTCACCCTGTATTTATTGTTTTTCATCCTGATATAGAGTGTTTCAATATCAAAATGGCCATCGGTGGCATAAATCTCTTTCAGGATTGTATAGCGTTCCGGCGTTTTCCGGTGACCACGTTGCTCAAGGTAATCAGTGAAGATTTTTTTCACTGTTTCGTGGGCATCTTTTTTAATTTCCTTCATAAATAGCAACAATAAGCACTTAAGTCTGTAAAAGTACAAAAATAAATGCTTAATTAGAATGAATAAAAATTAAAATGATTTTACAATTTCATTTAGAGGCAGGAAAAGCTTGAAACTGATCCAGAAAATCTTTGATAAATGAGAATATAAGCTAGAGAGACAGAGGTTAGAAATATTATATAATATTGTTATTCAACACTATATAACCAAGCTTAAAAATAACGATTCTAATTATTCTCTGCCTCGCCGAATCGCTCAATTCGCGCTAGTTTTCTAATTTCTTTTACCTTCCGGAGGGCAGAAATCAGATCTTTCAATTTCTGTGCATTTTGCACATATACTGTCACGACAACATCCACCACTCCACCACTGCTTTCCATCTGTAAATTCCTGATATTGAGGTTCAGATCGATTGAAATAATGCTGGTTAGACGATGAATAAATCCTATTGAATCAATTCCTGTGATTTTTAATCCGGCCAGGAAAGTAATATCTTCTTTCTGACGCCATTTGGCTTTCACAATATTGTTGCCATACTGCGACATCAGGTTCAGCGCTTTCGGACAGTTCGTGCGATGAATATGCATGGGCTCATTGGGAAAATAAAGTGCCACAACCTCGTCGCCGGGAATAGGATTACAACAGGGCGAAACAGTATAATTCATTGCATCCATATGCTCATGCAGAACAGATGGTTTAATGGCTTCATCCTTCTTATCGCCTGACTGATTTTCAGATTCTTCTTTCTGCCTGGTGCGGTTAAAAGGATTGGTGAGGTATTTGAGAATACCGCTACCCTGTTTTTCTTTGAAGGCGGCACGGATCTTTGCTAATGTAACACGCTCAATAGCAGTGAAATAATAAAGATCAACGATCCCGTTGATGTCTTCAATTTCCATCAGATGCAACAGATTCTGCTTACTGGGATCGATATTGATCTGCTTGAACCAAGCTTCGAGCTTTTCACGACCGGCATCTTTATACGACTTTCTGAGTTCACGGATACCTTCTTTCAAACGTGATTTGGCCCGGGCAGTTACCAGAAAATCAAACCATTCTTCTTTGGGCTGCTGCACCTTTGAACTGATAATTTCGACCTGATCGCCCGACTTTAACTGATAATTCAGCGGAACAAGCTTGTGGTTTACATTGGCTCCGATACAGGAATTTCCGAGTGTCGAATGCAGATGATAGGCAAAATCGAGCGCGGTTGAACCCAAGGGAAGCGAGATCATCTTGCCTTTTGGAGTAAAAACGAAAACCTCATCAGAGAAAAGATTCAATTTGAAATTATCGATGAAATCGAGTGCCGAAACCTCTTCAGTATTGAGTAATTCACGAACCTTGGTGAGCCATTCATCGAGTCCGCTTTCACTATTGGGTGAATCTTTGTATTTCCAATATGCTGCGTAGCCTTTTTCAGCTATCTGATCCATTTTTTCACTTCTGATCTGAACTTCTATCCATTTCCCTGAATTACTCATGACAGTGGCATGAAGCGATTCGTAGCCATTGGCTTTTGGCAATGAAATCCAATCGCGCAGACGGTCATTATTGGGCCTGTAAAACTGCGTGATGGTGGAATAAACGCGCCAGCATTCAACTTTTTCTTCCTCTTCAGGACAATCAATGATAAATCGAACAACAAATGTATCAGATACCTCCTCGAAAGGAATTTCTTTTTCCTTCATCCTTTGCCAGATAGAATGTGCTGTTTTTTCGCTGTTCAGCACCCTGAATTTCATTCCCATCTGTTTCAGGGCATTGTTTACCGGACTCACGAAAGCATTCACACGAATTTCGCGATCCTCCTGTGTATCAGCCATTTTCCGACGAATCGACTGATAAACAGCTGGTTCAGTATATTTCATCGACAAATCTTCGAGTTCACTTTTAATGGCATACAAACCTAATCTGTTTGCCAATGGAGCATATAAATAGGAAGTTTCGGAAGCAATTTTAAGCTGTTTGGACGGAGAAAGAGAGTCCAACGTACGCATATTGTGCAGACGATCAGCTAGTTTCACTAGGATCACACGAACATCGTAGGAAAGTGTTAATAGAACCTTACGGTAGTTTTCAGCCTGCATGCTACGTAAATCGGTATCATCAACCAGATCGTTGATCTTGGTCAAACCATCAATGATGCGTGCTATATGCTCGCCAAACATTGCTTCAATATCCGACAGCCTGTATTCAGTGTCTTCAACAACGTCGTGCAACAATGCACAAATAATTGAAGTTCGGCCAAGCCCTATTTCACTGGCAGCAATTGTAGCAACTTCGAGTGGATGATAAATATAAGGTTCGCCCGATTTTCGCCGCATATCCCGGTGTGCATCAGCAGCAAGCCGAAAGGCCTTTCGTACCATCCAGATATCGGTAACATCCTTGCGCGTATGCCATACTTCGATCAAAGTGCGGTAACGCCGGAGCATTTCGAGTTTCTCTTCTCTGCTGTATGTTTCTAATTTACTCACGGGAATCTGCTTGTCCTGATCTTACAAAATTACGATTTTCGGAAGATTCATTAACATGCCAATGAATTATTTACCTATAATTTGTAAACAATCCAATTTTTAAAAGAAGCTAAACAACCGGATTTGGATCATCGAATGATCGTAATAGATCCCTGTAGATGAAGTTCAACCAAACCGTTTAACGACATCAGATTTAGGTCACAGGTATAAAAATACACCCCTTCAGGACAATCGCTTCCGGTTTGCTTTTCTTTTCCATCCCAGGCAATTTCGGGTGATTGGGTTTCAAAAACTACTCTTCCCCAACGATTGAAAATGATCATCGAAACCGATTGAATATTCACAGCCGGATTACTTTCAGGATATCCTTTTGGATAAAAAATATCGTTGTAATTATCTGAATTTGGGGTAAATACGTTTGGTAAATCATAAGCAGGACATACTGTATAATCCACACAAACTGTATTGGTTGGCAAAGAAATATTCCCGTTTTCATCTACTGCCTGAAGATAATAACAGCCGACAGTAAAATCAAGACCCTGATGCAGATAAGAAGTGTCGGAAACTGAAAACACCGAATCAATCAAATGAAAATCCTCAGAATCAGTTAGCTTGAAATAAATGAGATATTTCACGATACCTTTTGTACAAGTGTCGGGTAGAACATTCCAGTGTAAAAGGTTCTCCGATTGATCGCAATCGGTTGAAACCTGCAAAACCGGCGGACAAGGCGGAATATTATCGAGCGGAACATCGCATATTATCTGTGAAAAATTATTTATCGGATGAATGATTCCCGGAACGGAATACCCTCCGATCGTTTTTACATAATAGCAATAGCGCTGTTCGTTCTGCAAACCGGCATCAGTAAATTGCTTTGTGCCGGAGATTCCGATATATGAAAAAACGCTCTCATCGGCAGTTTTCCTGAAAATCTGTGCACTATCGTTTATCCAGGGTACAAGTGGATTCCACTTAAGTATCATTTTTTCGTCACCCGGAATGGTTTCGAGAAAAACAGAACTCGCCGACTGGCTCGAACCAATCAATCCGATACTCTCGCTTTCAAGTTGAACCAGATAGCGATATGGAATTCCTGATGAATTCAGATTTACTGATTCATCAACAAACAGGGTATCATTTAATCCGCTTCCTGTGAAAACCTGTACAGGATTTCCTCCTGTAAGTCCTTCATAGCGAATCAGTTTGTAAATATACGGTCCGGGAAACTGATTTGTATCCAGATCAACCGGTTTGGACCATGCAGTGAGTACATTTCCTGAAGATAGATTCAGACTGTCGTTGCTGACATGCGTCATAACCGGCAAATCGCGTTTCAAAGTCATGCACATTTCATTACTCATAAGGCTTTCGGCTCCATCAGGGAAAATTGCAGTAATGACATAACAATAATCAATCCCCTGGATCAATCCTTCATCGCGGAAATGAAGGTCATTCAGACTTTCAGTCTGCCCTACCTGATAATAACCTGAACCAGCCGGAACGCCCGTCTGACATGCATCTGGCGGATATCCGTATGATCCGCTCCTTCGGTAAACTTTGTATCCAACCGCATTATCGCAGGTATATGTGTTCCAGTCAAGATCAGCCCCATTTCCCAGAGCAACGACCGAGATCAATTCTACAGGAGGACCGATTACCCGAATACTGATTGCTTTCAGACTTGTCAGACTTACTACCGGATGGGCATCTCTGGCTCTGAACAAGGCCACATAAGCAGGATTCCGGATATGGCTGCAATTGGTCTCCCATGTAAAGGTTGTGGTAACAGTCGGGGTTCCTGATGCAGGATCAGGATAAATAAATGCTGGTTGATCGGCCATTTCGAAAGGCCCGCCATTGGCTGTCATCGACAATCCATTTCCATCAGGATCAGTTGCCGAAACCACAAACTGTAATGTATCACCCGCAATCACGCAGGTATCAGTAATTGATGTTATGATAGGTGCCTGATTGTTACAGGCCCCGACAACGATCTGCATATCCCTTTCTACGGTACCAATTCGCACACCGAATCGCCATTCCTCTACTACAAAGGCGATATTATATTCGCCCTGAAGCACAGGTGTTTCCCATATAAGATTGCCGGAAACAGAATCCATGCTGAAATCAACAGAACTCATCGGTAAGGTAAATCCGGGAATTTCGAGTCCGCCCAGACCACGGCAATTCACAAGTTTATATGAGAGACTGTCTCCATCCGGATCAAAAGCTGCCGGATTATGTACAAAAACACTCCCGACACAGGCCTGATCGATTGGGGGATTCAGCAACATCACTGAATTGTTATTTCCCAAGAACGGATTAATAACCAATTGTGTTTCAACATACATAGGAACATTCACCGAATTAGGAATATTCACTACACCCAAATTACGATTTGGATCTTCGACTGAGATTTTATAGGTTCCGGAAGCTGGAAAAGTATGGCGCATCTGATATACATTGAGTGTATAATCATTACCAAGATTTGAAAATGTAATACGGGGAATATCGGAGCCTGTGTTGTCGCCCCAAAGTATTGCAAGTGAAAGTCGGGTATCGTCAGCCGGACTAGGTGTATACGTATACATGGTTATTGTAAACTCGTATGTAAGATCGTTTATCCAGGTGTAAGTAATTTCTGCAGCACGCTGATGTGTTGCAAAGACTTCCAGCATACTGAAAATAAAGATAATACAACTGAGTACGAGTTTTCTGAACATCTGTTTTGTAGCGGAATTGTGATTCCGTTTCGTATGCAAATATACCTTATCGGCCAATATCAGGGCCGTTTAGAATCATCCGGTGAATAATTTTAACATTCCCGAGGAAAAGCGCAAATTTTTCGTAGGCTGAAAACAACAATGCATAAAAAAAAGCAGGAATTGCTTCCTGCTTCTTGTGTTATGATGTAATTAAAAAGATTACAGTTTGAATTTCTCAACAAGGTCAACCACGCGGCTTGAATAGCCCCATTCGTTATCGTACCAAGAAAGTACTTTAACAGTTTTTCCCATAACCATGGTAGCTGAAGCATCGAAGATTGAGCTGTGCGGGTTATGAATGATATCAACGCTCACAATTTCGTCTTCGGTATATTCAAGAATGCCTTTCATCGGGCCTTCTGCAGCTTCTTTGATTGCGGCATTGATTTCTGCTTTAGTAGCAGGAGTTTTAAGGTTTACAACGAGATCAACCAGTGAACCGGTTGGTGTCGGAACGCGAACGGCAAGACCGTCAAGTTTTCCTGCAAGTTCAGGAATAACAAGTCCGATAGCTTTTGCAGCGCCTGTTGTTGTAGGAATCTGTGATAAAGCGGCTGAACGGGCACGACGAAGATCTTCGTGCGGACCATCAAGAATGATCTGGTCATTGGTGTATGAGTGGATGGTGGTCATCATACCATTTTCGATACCGAAACGATCATTCAGAACTTTAGCAACAGGAGCAAGACAATTGGTCGTGCAGCTAGCATTTGAAACGCACTGATCGCTGTCTTTTAAATCGTTGTCATTAACACCAAGAACGATGGTTGCATCGATCTGGTCCTTTGAAGGAACGCAGAGAATAACTTTTTTTGCTCCGTTTTTCAGGTGATCGCCATATCCACCTTTGTTGCTTTCTTTCGAACGGAAAATACCGGTCGACTCAACAACTACGTCAGGTGTAACAGCCCATTTGATGTTGATTGGACTACGTTCGGCAGTTACCGGAACGCGTTTTCCGTTTACAATAATTGCTGATTCGTCAAATTCAACTTTTCCATTGAATTTTCCCTGAGTTGAATCATATTTGAGGAGGTGAGCCAGTACTTTTGTGCTGGTGAGGTCATTGATACCGACAACTTCCATATTGTCGCGTTCGAAGGCAATTTTAAAAACATTGCGCCCGATACGGCCGAAACCGTTGATGGCAATTTTAATCTTTGTCATGGTTTAATTATTATTGTTAAATCAATATTTTAATTCCGGACGACCCGGTAAATGATTTTCGCTGTGCGACTTATTTTTACACTACAAATATAGCTAACTTCGAATTAAAAATAAACTTAAGATGACCGAACCTTTTAAGTCCGTAGCGCTTGAAGCAAATCTCGCACAAACCAGATACAGAGACATTTACATACCGGATGAACACCAACAATTCATCCAACTTTCGGAGGGATACTATGGAATAAAAAAACGCGCAAACGATTGCATTACAGAGTATCATCACCCGCTTTCGAATAAAAAATTCGTTATTGAGGAACTTCGCGAAATTCTGATCACTGATTTCTGGTTTTACACCAAGGAAAGTGTCCCGAATGATGCACTAAAAATTCCTGTTGACATGATGGGAAAACTATTGGTCGAGACTTTGCCTGTTCCTTTGCGTATGATCATCATCCACACTCTTCTGGAATTTGCGCAACTGATCGAAAAAAAATCCAACACTCATAAAACTCTCATTTTTAGTGTTTTAAATCATCTTCAAAATGGTTTTAAGCATAAATCGCTTTGTTTCATTCTATCCAGCAAATATTTCGTCCGCTATTTTTCTGAAATTTCTGCTGATGAGGATTTCAAACAGATTGCCTTAGACATTACCCGCAATGTTTTTGCTGAGAATTTCAGCTATTGGCAAGGTATTTCGATGGTTGAACAATGGCTCGACTCACGCCCGACCATTCCTCCTGCCGAAAAGAAAATTATTCTGGAAAAGATAGGTGTTCCCTATTTTGAACAATTGAACAATCGTCTAAATAATGCCGAATCATGGAATGAAATTATCGATAACCTTCCTTCCTATGATACAATCGCGGAGCGATTTGCCGAAACAACAGGTGCTTTTAATCAGTTTATCAATAAGTTTCATTTTGTATTTTATCTTTTGCACATCGAAGCTATGTCGGTTATCCGTGAGCGCCTCATCTGGAGTCTGGACAAAATGATCCGTCAGGCCATTGATGAACTCGATCTAACTGAAATTGAAGATTTTATCACACTTATTTTTGATTTGAGCGAAGAGCTGAAAACAGAACACCGGTCGGCTGTTCTCGATTTTCAGCTTACACTCGGACTCAAAGTGATCGATCTCGACCAGACAGAACACAAAGAACTGGTCAATCATTTTGAGAAAAAACTCATCGGATTCGGATTTGCAAGTCCGGGAATGGTATTCGTAGATGAAGACTGGCAACTCAGTGTAAATGAGAATCATATAAAAAATATCCGGGTTTGGCTGCAATTGATCGAATCGTCACAGTCAGTGATGGAAAAATTACTTTCCGCATTGATTGTAAATCTGCAATTGGGCGGAATCTTTATCAGTGATACTGATCTCTTTCAACGCGAAATCACAAAAATCCTGAACTCAAATATTTCACCTTATTACAAAAAGGTGAAACAACTTACCCGAATTTTCCCTGTTTACTTCAACGAAATCGGTGCCGAAGGTGAAATCAGGAAAGTAACAACCACGATGGACGAAATTTCGGGCCGTCAGGACAAACTCATCCATTTCCTCCGAAAACAGGTACATACCGAAAGCAACAACACCCTGATCGGACTCACACGCAGGATTTTCAGGTTTTGGTATGACGGTGATTTACATGCCCTCAGAGACGCTCTGCCTGACAATGTTTATCAGAGTATCGACCTAAACAGCGAATGGTTTGCTCCTGTTCACAACATCGTTCAGGGAATGGCAAAATTGAATCAGTCAGACTCTGACGGGCTTTTGGAGCTCACGCCGCAAAAATTTGATGAGTTGATTTTGAAAAATTCTACCGAAAATCAGCGTGACCGTGAAAGACTTCACGACATCCGGAATCTCTATTCCTATTTACGCGAGAAGTATTCATTCGAGACGGTAAACATTATTTCATTGCTTCGTAAATATCCTTTTATCAATGATCTGGAAATTGAGAAACTTGATTTAGCACTGCAGAAAAGCGATTTTGAGCAATCATTGCGCATGATTTACGGATTCATGGATAAGCTCAAAAACATCATTTTCAATCCGGAAGAAAGCGAAAGCTGGGAAAATATTTATCACAAAAGGCATATTGCTATTGGTATTCCGTCGATGTATGGCGTGTATAGAGAGAATAAATTCGAAGCACTCGGTCTGACGTTTCGGCTTGAGAAAGTTGCGACCCGCCTCATGGAAAAAGTGGTTGAAAACATCAACCTTGATTATATTTCAGCCAAAACACTTGAAGAAATTAACGTAATCCTTGAATATTTCCTCGAAGGTCTTGAGCTCGATGGTATTACAAACCAGAGCTTTAACTCGAATCTGCAAATGCTTCGCTTCAGTCTGACATCCCGAAGTTTTTCATTTGATCAGTATATCAATATTTTCCAGTTTTTAGCAGAAGACGTTAAACGTTTGATTATCAAATACTTTCTTAAGTCTTACGAATACCCACTCAAGGTGGTGATTCCGCAGCTTTTCGACTCAGAGCAGCAACTGACCGAAAAAGAAAGTTTCAAACTTATCAGTCGCAAATCTGAAGAGTTTCATCGTGATGTTATCACAGAAGCCTTTCTGGTTCAGCCACTCGATAATTTCATCACACGCATTATGCAATCGCTGCGCAATATGGCAGACAAACTTGATGCCAGCATCATTAGTGATATCATGTCATACAATTCAGAACTGGTAATCAGCCCCTTGACCGAAAAAACGCCAAAAATGGATAATCAGGTGTTTCTCGGAAGCAAGGCATATCATCTCAAGAACTTATATCTTGCCAACTTCCCTATTCCACCTGGTTTCGTAATTACTTCCGAAGTTTTCCGGCGAAACAATACCATCATGAACCTGAAGGAGTTACGGAAAGAATTGCATGATATGATCCGTAAAAACCTGCAGAACCTTGAAAAAGTCAGCGGACTCAAATTCGGAAATCCAGATAAACCGCTTTTACTATCGGTCAGATCAGGAACTGCCATTTCGATGCCGGGTGCAATGGATACCATTCTGAATGTGGGTTTAAATGATGCATTGGTAGAAGCCATCAGTAAAAAAAGTTCGCATAGCTGGTCAATCTGGGATTCTTACCGGCGTTTGATCCAGAGCTGGGGGATGGAACATGGTATTGAACGCGATGTGTTCGATTCGGTGATGTCAGACTTCAAAAAGAAATTTCATGTGCAGCAAAAAGTGGAATTTGATCCAGTAGACATGCGTTATATTGCCTTTGCCTATAAGGACGTTTTACGGGCTCACAATGTTCATTTTGAGGAAAACCTTTTCGAGCAGTTGATCAAAACCGTCAATATGGTTTTTGATTCCTGGTCATCAGAAAGGGCGTATGTTTACCGTCGTCACCTACAGATCAGCGACAATTGGGGAACCGCAGTTATCGTTCAGCAAATGATTTTTGGAAATCTCACCAGTGAATCGGGAACAGGGGTTGTTTTCACACAAAACCCGCAACGCGAAAGACCAGGGGTTCATTTGTATGGTGATTTCACGATGTGCAGTCAGGGTGAAGATATAGTTGCCGGATTGGTGAAGCCCTCACCTGTAAGTGAAACACAACGTAAACAATCGAATATCAGCGCATTATCCCTACAGACCAGTCATCCTGCAATCTACAAACGAATTTATGATCTTGCGACTCGTCTGACCGAGGATCTGGGATACAGTCCACAAGAAATCGAATTTACTTTCGAATCAGAACGTGCTGAAGATCTGTATATTCTGCAGACAAGAGATCAGGATTTACGATCAGATCACCAGACAGATTCCTTTATTCTGGCACCGGATGAAATGAATGTAGCAGGTCGCGGAATCGGAATTGGTGGTGGGTCTTTGAATGGGATTGCCGCTTTTGACGAAGAAGACCTCGAGCGACTGAAATGCGATTTCCCTGATCAGTCGATGATACTCATTCGTCCGGATACTGTTCCGGATGATATCGGAATGATTTTCGTGTGCGATGGTCTGATTACTGCCCGCGGCGGAGCTACTTCACACGCTGCGGTAACGGCTGCCAGATTGGGCAAAACATGCGTGGTCAATTGTTCAGGTCTGATGGTTGATGAAATGAACAAAACCTGCGTTCTGGATGACAAAATAATCAGTTCCGGCGATTTGATTGCTATTGATGGTAATCTGGGTATCATTTATCTCGGCCATTACCCAATGGAAAAATCAGCTATGGATACCGAATACAAATATTAGGAAGGCAATAAAAAAGACTGACAGAAAATGACAGGCTTTGATCTTATTTAACTTCAGGCTTTTTTCTCGCCCTTTTAGCTTCAATTTCCAGATATTCTTCAATGGCCATCGTCATTGAAGGTGCCGTTTTTGTAGGTGCCATCACCTGAACTACAAATCCTGATTCAAGAATTGAATCAACGGTCGATTGTCCAAAAGCTCCAAAAACCTTTTCGCCTTGCTTCATCTTTGGGAAATTCTTCTGAAGAGATTTGATCCCGGCCGGACTAAAGAAAACGAGCATATCATAGTTCTCAATATTGATTCCGGAAAGGTTGCTTGCTTCAGTCTTATATAAAACAGCTTTGGTATAGTTTATTTTTGCAAGATCAAGCAAATCGACCATACTCTCTTTGTGAATGTCAGAACAGGGTAGCAGGAATTTTTCATCCTTGTGTTTGCGGATAATATCGATCAACTCGCTAAAATTCTGTTTCCCGTGAAAGATTTTTCTTTTACGGTACTGAACATATTTCTGAAGGTAGAAAGCGGTTGATTCGGAGATGCAGAAATACTTCATTGTCTCCGGCACTTCGAAACGCATTTCCTTGGCAATACGAAAAAAATGATCCACTGAATTGCGGCTGCTCAAAATAACAGCCGTATGTTCTGCCAGCGAAACACGTTCCTGCCTGAATTCCTTGGCAGGAACTCCTTCAATCTTGATAAATTTATGGAAGTCAATCTTAACATTATACTTTT
>CAZVKW010000084.1:0-13299 GCA_964627945.1 uncultured Lentimicrobiaceae bacterium | reverse complement strand
GAAGAACAAAAACAGAAAATCGAAAGATTAAAAGAAGTCTAAGCAATTGAAATACAGCTGAATATCAGGTGCAATTCTTGTGGAATCCGCATGAATTACACCTGGCATTCTAACCTTAAGATTTCTCACTTATCGAAAGCAAAAGAAAATGGAAGAGAACATAAAAATGATCGAAACTTTGCTCGAAACTGCGAAAGCATATGGCAAATCAAGCATGGATCTGGCCAAACTCAAGGCATTGGATAAATCCAGCCAGATCGGATCTTCCATTGCATCGCGAATGATCGCTCTGATATTTGTTGGATTATGCGTCCTTTTTTGCGGTTTCGGAGCGGCCCTCTGGTTAAACGAGCTGATGGAAAGTTCGTTTTCGGGCTTTTTTATCGTCGCAGCGCTACCCGGACTTCTTGCAATAATTGTGTTCTTCTTTCTGCACCGCCCGATTATGCGCGTGTTTCGTGATTATATGATTAAAAAGACCCTTCAATAAAAAAGCCATGCATAACATTCACACAGCCATTGAGCTCAAAGAAGCGATTCAGATCCTTGAGTTTGAACAGACCTTGCATAAACGCCTGATGAACGAACAATTTCTGATGACTATCGACAGTTTCAAACCTGCGCGATTGCTCAAGGCTTCCCTGAAGGAAATGATTGAGCCACAAAATATTATCGAAAACCTCCTCGGGATTGGACTCGGATTGGCTACCGGATTTGTTACCAGAAAAATCATCACCGGAGCTTCGATGGGAATCGCCAGAAAACTGATTGGCACCATTTCACAGATGGCGCTTGCCAATGTGGTGGTTCAGAACACCTCGGGCTTGGTTTCGAAAGCAAGTGCATTCCTGCATAAACGATTGGATAAAAAAGAATTGAATCCGTAAACCATGAATGCAAAAACAATCATATTCCCGTTTTACGCCAAGGTGTTCATTTTCATCATCGGTCTCCTGGCTTTCTTTGCTATCCTTTACATTGCCCAAAGCATCATCATTCCGCTTGTTTTTGCACTTATCATTTCTATTCTGCTTCACCCGGTGGTGAATTTCTTTGTCCGGTACAAAATAAACCGGATCATCGCGATTCTCATCACCCTTTTACTGACATTTATCATACTTGCCGGAATTAGCACACTGGTTATCAGCCAGGCTGTCAGGCTTGCCGATTCATGGCCGATTCTGGTTGAGAAAATGACTGGTTTACTGGATAATCTGGCCCTATGGGCTTCGGAATATTTTGATATCGATCCCCAAAAAATTGACGCGTGGATCTTTAAAACCAAAGGCGAATTTCTGAATACCAGCAGTGCTGCAATCGGGCAAACCCTGCTTTCGCTTGGTGGCGGATTGATTGTTTTGTTTCTGATTCCGGTGTATATCTTCCTGATCCTGTTTTATGAACGTCTTCTGCTCGACTTTATCCGGAAACTCTTTGGCATCAGCAGTCAGAGTCAGGTGAATGAGGTGATTATACAAACCAAGGTTGTGATTCAGCATTATCTGACCGGTTTGCTCATCGAAGCCCTTATGGTTGCAACGCTCTACATAACAACACTCTTCATTCTTGGCATCGACTATGCCATTCTACTTGGAATAATCGGTGCTTTTCTGAACATGATCCCTTATGTGGGTGGTTTGGTCGGAGTAGGTCTTCCAATGATTGTTGCGCTGGCCACAAAAACCTCGGCCTGGTATGCGATGTATGTTTTGGCGATATTCTATTTTATTCAATTGATTGACAACAACATCATCGTTCCGAAAATTGTAGCTTCCAAGGTAAAAATCAATGCACTTTTTGCCATTCTGGCCGTATTGGCGGGCAATGCCCTCTGGGGAATTCCCGGTATGTTTTTGTCGCTGCCATTGCTGGCGATCATCAAGCTGATATTCGATCATATCGAACCCTTAAAACCATGGGGATTTCTGCTTGGAGATACAATGCCTGCGATGATTGCATTAAAACTGAATCTAAAAATTGATAAAGAAAAGTCAGATGGATAGCGATAAAACCAAAAAAGTGCTGATCGCACTTGATTATGATCAAACTGCCCAGAAAGTGGCGGAAGCCGGTTATGCTCTGGCAAAATCAATGGGAGCAGAAACGATTCTGATGCATGTAATTGCAGATATGCTTTACTATTTCCTGACCGAATATTCTCCGGTTTCGGGTATTGAAAGCTTTTATTCGGGAGATGAATCAGAACAGGAAAATACCGATGTGCTGAAGAATGCTTCTTTCAGGTTTCTTGAAAAATCAAAACTTCAACTGGGTGATGAGAATATCAAAACTGTAGTTTGCGAAGGCGATTTTGCTGATTCTATTTTGAAAATGGCCAATGATCTGGGCGCAGATATCATCGTGATCGGATCGAACAGCAATAAATGGCTGGGAAATGTTGCGATAGGAAGTTTTATCGAAAAAATGCTGTATCAGACAAATATTCCCCTTTTTATCATCCCGACAAAAATATTCGACCTCACAGATAGTAACAGTTTATTCGCTGTAGGTCACGAGGAATCAAATTCAATCACACAAAGAAATTCAATTTTACATTCAAAATCATGAAAACACTTAGAATATTAACTATCGTACTTTTTATCAGCGGACTTTTATTTGCAGCATCATCCTGTGCAGTTCGTGTAAGCGAGCCCCGTCATGATCATGGACGTCATAACGGCTGGTTTCACAGCCATGATTATCCTTCACAACCGAAACACCCACATCAGGACAAGAAATCAAATTCTGGAAAGAAGAACGGGAATCAAAAGCACAAGAAATGGTAAATGATTTGTAAATGACGGATGAAAAGAATTCATTAGCTGACTTTATACCCTTATCAGCAGTTACAAACAGGTGGATTACATTTTAAAAATTTCGTAGATTACTCTCATTTACAATAATTTATAAAGAAGACCAACACAAAGGCTGTCTGATGCAATATCAGGCAGCCTTTTTTATTGATGTTCAAATGTGTGAATGATGTAAATCATATCTGCTATTGTGTAATGCTTTCAGGTTTGATTGATCGGTTCTTTGTAAAGTGAAAATTTATCACAATTAAACTAAAAAACCATGAACACAAAAAGTAAACGATTATGGCTGGGCCCTGTTATTACTGCCATTTTGCTGGTAGTATTTATAGCTGGTTGTAAAAAAGACGATTTCAAGGAAATCCCAGGTGTATGCCCGCTTGTGCTTTCAACAAACCCGACAAATGGTGCTACAAGCGTGCCACTCAACCAGATAATAACTGCAACTTTCAATGTAAAGATGAACCCGCTTACGATTAATCAGGCGTCTTTTACTTTGCAGGGAGGATTAAAAACGAGTGTTTCGGGCACAATAAGCTATGATGAAGCAACTGCTACACTGAGCTTTGTACCGACGACTGCGCTTACAGCATCCACAACCTATACGGGCACCATCAAATCGTCGGTGAAAGACTTATCCGGCAGTTCGTTGCAAACAAATTATATCTGGACCTTCAGTACCGGCAACCAGATAACACCGACCGTGATTGCAACCGATCCGGCAAGCAATGCCACATCTGTTTTCCTCAATAAAATTGTTTATGCCACATTCAGCATGGAAATGGATCCGCTAACGATCACCTCTTCCACGTTTACACTTAAACAAGGAACAAGCAATGTTGCAGGAACAGTAGCATATTTAGGTACAACTGCATCTTTTAATCCGTCAGCAGCACTGGCATCCAATGTGCTTTATACCGCCACCATCACAACAGCAGCAAAGAGTCTGGCCGGTGTTCCGATGGTGAATAATTATGTCTGGACCTTCACGACCGGATCCATTCTGGCCCCGATTGTAATCTCAACTGTTCCGGCAAACAACGAAGCCGGTGTATTGCTTTCAGAAAATGTTGCGGCCACCTTCAGCGTTCCAATGGATCCGCTGACCATTACTTCGGCCACTTTCCTCCTGAAAAACGGGACAGCAAGTGTAGCAGGAACGGTCACATTCAGTGGAAGTACGGCAACATTTAATCCTGCAAATGATCTCCTGCAAAACACTGTTTATACCGGAACGATCACTGTTGGCGCCAAAAACCCTGCAGGAACGCCTCTGGCCAACAATTATCAGTGGACATTCACAACTATTTCGACCGCGCCACCACTCATAATTTCAACCGATCCAATCAACAATGCAACAGATGTTGCTCTTGATAAAATTGTTTCTGCCACTTTTAATATGCCGATGGATCCGCTTAGTTTAACCAGCTCGAGCTTTACATTAAAAACCGGTTTAACAACTGTAACAGGCATTGTAACTTACTCCGGATCAACTGTTTCTTTTGATCCTGCAACAGTCTTGTTGCCCAACACATTGTATACCGCAATCATCACTACCGGAGCAAAGAACCTGGCCGGAATTGCTCTGGCAGCAAACTATTCGTGGTCGTTCACTACCTTATCAACCATTGCTCCAACAGTCACTTTAACAGATCCGCTGAACCTCGCCACAAACGTCGTTTTAAATAAGATTGTTACGGCAAACTTCAGCATGCCAATGGATCCGTTGTCAATCAATGCTTTAACGTTTTCTCTCAAGAACGGATCAACTGCAGTTACTGGTTTAGTCAGCTATGCAGGCACAACGGCATCTTTCGCTTCAACTACGATCCTCTTGCCTGGAACAGTTTACACAGCAACCATCACGACAGGAGCGAAAAGCCTTGCAGGAATTGCATTGGCCAATAATTATGTCTGGACATTTACCACCGGTTCAGTTGTTGCACCAACAGTGATTTCCAATGATCCGGTAAACAATGCAACAGCTGTTACTCTGGATAAAACCATTGCAGCCTATTTCAGTGTTGCGATGAATCCTTTGACAATTAACACAACAACTTTTTTACTCTATAACGGATTGACACCAGTAACAGGAGTCGTTTCATACAGTGGCACCACCGCCTCTTTCAATCCTGCAATTGACCTTTTGCCCGGCACAATGTATACAGCCACCATTACAAATGCTGTGGAAAATGTGGCCGGAAAACCTTTAGCAAATAATTATGTCTGGACATTTACAACATTGGAAAGCCTTGCCCCGACCGTTATTTCGACAGTTCCTGCTAACAATGCCACAAATGTGGTGCTCAATCAGACTTTAGAAGCCATATTCAGTGTGCCAATGGATCCGCTGACGATAAATGCCTTAACATTTACCCTTTTCAACGGAACAACAGCTGTTACAGGAATCGTTTCATACAGCGGCACGACGGCATCGTTCAATCCTGCGATTGACCTTTTGCCTGGTACGATGTATACTGCCACCATTACAAATGCTGCTGAAAATGTTGCCGGAACTCCTTTGGCAAATAACTATGTCTGGACATTTACTACTTTAACAAATCTGGCCCCGACGGTTATTTCAACTGTCCCTGCAAACAATGCCGTAAACGTAGCTCTTGACCAAAGCCTTGAAGCTACTTTCAGCGAAGCAATGAACGCTACAACACTCAATGCATCGACATTTATCATGTTTGAAGGGTCTAATCCGGTCGCAGGAACAATTTCCTATTCCGGAACAACTGCTTCTTTCAATCCTTCAGCTGATTTACTAGCGGGTACCGAATACACGGCCACGATCACGACAGGAGCGATGAATCCTGATGGTACAGCTCTTGAAAATGATTATGTGTGGACTTTCACGACATTGTCTCTTGTTGCTCCTACAGTCATTTCTACTATTCCGGCGAACAATGAAAGCAATGTGGCAATCAATCAGATTATTTCGGCCACTTTCAGTGAACCGATGGATCCCATGACCATAACAAATTTGACTTTTACCCTTTTTGAAGGGGCGAATCCTGTTATTGGAGTCATTTCATATTCGGGTTCAACAGCGAGTTTTACACCTTCAGCAGCCCTTTTATCCGAAACCGTTTATACTGCAAGTATCACAACGGGAGCGATGAATGTTGACGGAATTCCGATGGAAAACGATTATGACTGGACTTTTACCACCCTCGCAGTTGTTGTTCCACCGGCAGTTGATCTTTTAACTGTTGAACGCTTCGGAATTATTGCCGGAGTAGGCGTAAGCAACAATGCTGGATTTAGCGTAATCAATAACCTGGATGTGGGCATCAGTCCCGGACTTCGTTCATCAGTAACCGGATTTCCACCAGCTGTTATTGTCAATGGAGAAATCTATGCGGCTGATGACGCTGCACCAACACCCGCGATGCTGATTCAGGCCAAACTCGACCTTACTGCAGCCTATCTCTATGCCGAAGGCGCAACCGAACCAGCCCCGGCAACCGTATCGGGTGATCAGGGTGGATTAAGCCTTGCACCAGGTATTTACAAATCCACCTCCACCCTTCTGATACAAAACGGCGATTTAACGCTGGATGCCGGAGGGGATGAAAACGCCTTCTGGATTTTCCAGATTGCAACCGGATTTACAAGTATTGGTGGCGCTGGCGGAAGTGTAATTCTTAGCGGAGGTGCACAGGCCAAGAATGTTTTCTGGCAGGTTGGCAGCTCAGCCACAATTGGAGATTATACAACATTCCATGGCAATGTACTGGCCTTAACATCCATTACGATGAATTCACACGCAACAATAAGCGGCCGCGTGCTTTGTATCAACGGCGCTGTTGTTATGACAGATACCAATATAATCACCAGACCTTAATCTTTAAAAAAATGAAATTAACTATCAATAAATCAAAGGCATCACGCAAAGCGGGATTCCTGCATAAACTCACGGTTACAAGTCTGGTAGTGTGTGCGTTTATCCTCACTGGAATACAGACACCGCTTCAGGCTCAAGGAGTTCAGTATGAGCAACCTTCCTGGTGGTTCGGAGTTGCAGTTGGTGGAAATCTTAACTTCTACCGCGGATCAACACAACAACTGAATACAGCCTTAACGGTTCCAACAGCCTTTCATAATAGTTTTGGTGTTGGTCTCTATCTGGCACCGCTAATTGAATTTCACCGACCTGACTCCCGATGGGGAGTCATGTTTCAGGCCGGAGTCGATAACCGAAAAGGAACTTTCGATCAGGTGATTACACCATGTAACTGCCCGGCTGACTTATCCACAGATATGGTCTATCTGACCTTTGAACCAAGTTTGCGTTTCGCACCCTTCAAATCTAATTTCTATCTCTATGCAGGTCCGCGACTGGCTTATTCCCTCGAAAGTTCATTTTTATACGAACAGGGAACCAATCCGGATTATCCAGAACAGACGGAGAAAGAATATGTGAATGGAAATTTCAGCGATGTAAACAAATTGCTTGTTTCGATGCAGATTGGAGCCGGATACGATTTCATGCTCATGAAAGAAGGTGCAAAAACACCAGTAGTGCTTTCGCCTTATGTTTCTTTCCAACCCTGGTTCGGACAGGATCCTCGCAACATCGAAACATGGAATATTACCACTGTCAGGGCAGGAATTGCCCTCAAACTTGGCCGTGGCAAAGCAATTCCCGCAACGATGACCTCTGTTATGCCCATGGAAACTGCTGAATCGCTTGATAAGGATGTTGTTTTCTCAGTTGTATCCCCCGGAAATATTCCGGTAGACCGCAAGGTAAGAGAAGTGTTTCCGCTTCGTAATTACATCTTTTTCGATCTCAATTCAACCGAAATCTCTGATCGCTATGTGCTGCTGAACAAAAATCAGGTGAAGGAATTTAAAGAAGATCAACTCGATACTTTCAGACCGAAAACCTTGTCCGGACGCTCTGACCGTCAGATGATTGTCTATTACAATGTTTTGAATATTCTTGGCGACCGTATGCAAAAGAATCCTTCGGCTACCATAAAACTGGTCGGATCGTCGGAAACCGGAACAGAAGATGGCCGTGAAATGGCTGAATCAGTCAAAATATACCTTGTCGATATATTCGGTATCAAGGAATCACGAATCGAAACCGAAGGAAGGATTAAACCTATCATTCCGTCAGAGAAACCAGGAAGCACAAGCGATCTTGTCCTGTTGCGCGAAGGTGATCGCAGGGTATCTATCGAAAGCAGTTCTCCTGATTTGCTCATGGAATTCCAGAGTGGTCCTGCAGCACCGCTCAGATCGGTCGAATTTTACGCCATTCAGGAAGCACCTCTTGACAGTTATGTAACTTTCAAGGTGGAAGGTGCCGAAGATGCCTTTACAAGCTGGTCGTTGAAAATTGAGGATGAAGACGGAAAAACCCAGAAGTTTGGTCCGTTTACCAACGAAAAGGTTAGTATTCCCGGAAGATCAATTTTGGGTAAAAGGCCCGAAGGTGATTTCAAAGTAACAATGATCGGTGAAACTCCAAGTGGTAATACCGTCAAGAAAGTAACATCCACACATATGGTTCTTTGGAAACCAGCTGAAAATGAAGAAGGTATGCGATACAGCATCATCTATGAATTCGACGAATCAAATGCAATCCCGATGTATGAAAAGTATCTTACCGAAGTTGTTGTACCAAAGATTCCACATGGTGGAACGGTCATTTTACATGGTCATACCGATATCATCGGTGATACAGAGTATAATCAGACACTGTCGATGGACAGAGCAAATGATGTGAGAGGCATTCTCGAAAAAGGCCTAGCAAATATCGGACGAAAGGATGTTCAATTTGAAGTATTCGGATTTGGTGAAGATGAAGCCTTATCCCTTTTCGACAACAAATATCCGGAAGAACGTTTTTATAACCGAACCGTCATCATTGATATCATACCGGCAGTTAAATAAAACTGACAAATTGTAAATCACAAAGCGGAGACCGTTCAGGCCTCCGCTTTTTTATTAGAAATCGATGAGTTTAGTTGATTGGGTGAACAGGCTCTATTGAAGTCCCCTCCTGAGATGAGGTGGTCAGCGTAACGAGCAAAAGTAGAAATCCATGCCAGTCTTAGAATAATCTATAGGGGATGATTAACCCTGTTTTTTGCTAAGCAAGCTTTTACTCCATTTTCTTCAGCTTTTTTGGTTTCTCTTTTGTAAACAAGTCAGCTGTATATTTTTCGTAGAGTTCGAACAGGAAAACCATTCTATTGGCCTCGGAAGTAAATGGCTGTGAACGATAGGCCAGATCAACAGCTTTATCCAGTTCGTTGTGGGCTTTTACCAATATTTCTGGCATCATCAATGGATTGTATAAATCGGCAAGTGATCTATTTGGATACGCTGCCCTTGAATCCAATACGGATTGTGCCTTTTCTTCGATTGTTTTAATTTGCTTTTCACTTGGGTTTTCGGGCCAGGGGAAATTGTTGTAAACGATTGAGTTTGAATATCGAAAATCACTTTTCAATCTTCCACACGTATATTTTACCCAACAAGTGTGCATTTCGCAACTTAAAATTCCAAAATGATATTTAGAAGCATCCGGTAAAGCCGTGCAACTATCATTAACGATGAAATCTTTTGTGTAGAATCCCAGAGGTAAATATCTTCTATTTTCAGAAGAAGTTCTTGGAATTAATAAAAAATCGCTTTTTGGCTGTCTTGGTTCGGTAAATAATGTTGGTGTTTTTGAGGCTTCCTTGGTCTGCAATTTTAAGCTTGAAGCCCTGTATTTTGCAACACTTTCAATTCTCTCTTTGACTAGCTTTAAATTTCTGATTTCACTTGGATCTATATCTGCAAGGTACAAAATCCATCTATTTCTGCCATTAATAAATTCATCACCTGATAAAATTGGTTTAAAAAGTTGTGCGGACAATGGCTCTTTCTTTATAAAATCGTCTTTTTCCAAATCTGTAAAAAGATAAAAACCACCATCTACAATTTTATTGCCATACAACATTTCAGGAACTTTACAAATAGGTTTTGTTCTGGAATATAATGCAAAGTCCTTACCTTCAACTAGATATGGATTGATATTTTTTACATTTATCTCGTGCGGTTCTCCTTTGAGATTGTCATACTCGAATAACTTCTTGTCGTTTGAGTCGTAATTTGCAAATCCGATGATGACAACATGCACAGCGGCATTGCCTTTGGCTTCGTTGCTCCAGCTAAAAGTACGATGGGCAAAGTGGATTTTAATTTTGTATTGATTAAACAGAATATTCCACAGAATACCCACCTGTTCACCCTGAGAAATTGAATTGGTCGAAACAAAAGCAACCTTTGTCTTTGTATTTTGTATGAGTTGTGCCGCTTTCAGATACCAGGCTGTTACATAATCCAAAACTCCCGCGCCTTTATAGCCCGCAAATATCTTTTCCATATCAGCTTTTTGTCCGGCATTCTGATTGGATTTACCTACAAATGGCGGATTCCCGAAAATAAAATCGAAATGTGTATTCATTCTGATTTTTTCCTCTGTCGCAGGTCTTTCATCTATAATAACAAGATTATTCGTCCTGATTTGAACCGTAGTGTATTCGGTTCCGGGTTCGTTGATAGTAACGGTTGTGTTTTTTGCGTTAATTTCAATGTTTTGCCGTCTGATCAGGCTGTTCCAGTCTGTTTGAAGCGCGTTTCCATGCACAATCTTAGCGGCTTTTTTTAATGGCAAACGGGCAAAATATTGTCCAAACTCATAGCTGATCAGCATATTCATCTGATGATCGATCAGCCACATGGCTACTTCAGCAATGCGGGCAGGGAATTCTTCGTATTCAATGCCATACATCATATCCACATCTAGCCAGATAATATCACTTACATCCATCACCTGTTGCCCTTTGTGCAGACTTCTTAAAATCTCCAGCTCAAGCAAACGCAGTTCGCGATAGGTGATCACCAGAAAATTGCCGCAACCACAGGCGGGATCAAGAAAGCTGAGTCTGCTTAATTTTTTGTGAAATTCAGGAAGTCTGTTTCTGTTGTCTTTGATGCTCTCAAACTCTTTCCACAGATCGTCCAGAAAAAGCGGTTTGATCAGTTTCAGGATATTGGTTTCGCTTGTATAATGCGCTCCCAGATTCCGGCGTTCTTTCGGATTCATTACGCTTTGAAACATGGAACCAAATATGGCAGGCGAAATTTTGCTCCAGTCGATATAGCAGCAATCCAGCAAAGCATGGCGCATCTTGCTGTCGAAACTGGCTGTGGGCAGGTTTTCGTCGAACAGTTTACCATTTACATACGGAAAATCGTTTAGTTGCTCATCCAGATTCTTAAAACGCTTTTCTTTCGGGGTGTTCAACACCTGAAACAGTTCCTGAAGCCGGGCCGCCAGATCGCTTCCGTCCTCGTTGGTTCGCTGTTCGATATATTCCTGAAACTGTTGCTTATTAAAAATGCTCGTGTCTTCCGAAAACAGGCAAAACAGCACACGAACCAGATACACTTCCAACGGATGCCCTGTGTAACCGATCTCTTCGAGCCGGTCGTGAAGCCTTCCCATCAGTTCGGCTGCCTTGATGTTGGCCGGGTCCTGCTCTTTATAAACTTTCTTCTGATAGCCCAGCAGATAGCCGAAATGCTGCACATTATCGACAAGTTCGCTGAGTTTGAAGTTGATGGTTTTGTTCTCTTCGAGATCGTAAAGTCGGAAGTTGGCAAAGTCGGAAACGAGAATGAATTTGGGTAGTTCGCTTTGTTTCAGTCCATAGGTATAATCGATGGATTGCTGATAGGCCCTATCGAGGTTTTTGCCCCGGCTTTTCATCTCGATCAGGATGGTTCCTTTCCAGAGCAGATCGATATAGCCGTCCGTCTCGTCCAGTTTCTTCACCCGGTGTTCAAAAGTTGAAACACGTTTCCGGCTGATGCCAAATACATTGAAAAACTCGACCAGAAAAGGTTTTGCATCGGCTTCTTCGTTCGAAGCATCAGCCCATTCTTTCGAGAATTGGAAAGCCCTGTCTTTGATTTCGTTCCAGCTTAAAGCCATGGGGTTTGGTTTCGAAGTGCTAAGATAATGATTTTCATCATCGTCTTTTCATTTTATACTCAAATCAATTTTCGGTTTAATTGATAAGGCAATCAGTAATAAAAACTACTTTTTAGTAATTAGATAAAAATAGTAGAAATTCATCAATAAAGTCTTTAAGACACATATAACCCATGCTTGTGACCATGCTCCATTGTTTACTGCGCCTTATTCAATCAACACTTTTTCCATTTCTACTTTGCTTCGTGATTCAAGTTCAAGAATATATAATCCTGGTTTAAGCATTGAAACATCGATTGAATTCTGAAACAATGTACCGGATAAAACTCTCTGTCCGTATTGATTATAAAGCACATATCGCTTGTTGATTGCATCATTGTAGTTAAAAAGAGAAATTACATTGTCAGCAGGGTTTGGAAAAACAAAAATCTCATTTGTGATAATTTTATCTTCAACGCTGAGAATCGGATTGATTGATTTAAATAGCTGATATGGTTGACTTGATACTTTATGACATTGCAAATAAGCCGTATTGTTTGGTGAAATTGAAATCTGTTTGATATAAGGATTAAAAACAGTATCGTATAAACTAATCCATGTATTTCCCCAATCCTCAGAAAAACGACAATCACGGTATTGATATCCGTTTACACCTGCTATTAAATGATCCTGCGAATCGGTTTCTAAAGCAGTGACTGCTGAGTTGTACTGGAATGTGAAACTCTCTCCCCTGTTTTGCGAAATATAAACACCAGCTTGCTCGCCACCCACGAGAATAACTCCCAGATTATTCACTTCAATTTCATCCAGATGTTCGTCTGTTATACCTATGTTTTCCCAGGTTTCACCATGATCGAAAGAACGATGAAAACCACTACCGGTTCCCGGCCCATCATAAGATCCTCCAACGGTATAAATTTCGCCATTTGGTCCAAAATCAATGTCCGCGAAATAGATATTCCCTCCAAAATATAATGTGTCCCATGAATAACCTTCGTCGGAAGAGCGGTAAATATTCGACCAACCTGAAGCATAAATTTCTCCTTCTGGTGAAAAATTCATTGTGGATACATTGAGTTCTCCATCAAACACTCTTTCAAAACTATTTCCGTTGTCAACCGATCTGAATACTCCTGAACCAGTACCAACATATAACTCTCCTTCCGGATTATAACGCATCGAAAGAATATATTCTTGATATTGAGAGTTTAACGACAAAAAATCCCAACTCAACCCTTCATCAAAGGATCTGAAAAGTCCATTAAATTCATAGTTACCTCCTGTTGCGACAAAAATTACTCCTTCCTTTTCTGCATTAATATCTTTCGAAACAAGTGAATCAGGAAATGGAATTGGTTCCCAAATGTTTTGAGCCATGGAGGAATTTGTCAGGATAACCAAAATAATAAGAAATGCTCTTTTCATGATTGGCAAGCTTTGTACATTTCCAGCTGAACTTTAGAAGGCTTTCTCCTT
>CAZVKW010000083.1:0-13303 GCA_964627945.1 uncultured Lentimicrobiaceae bacterium | reverse complement strand
CGTCATGGTGCAAAAGTCTTGTATGCCTATTCTGAAGCAACAGTTCCGAAAATTACGGTTATCATGCGTAAAGCCTATGGCGGTGGATATATTGCCATGTGTTCGCACCATTTGCGTGCTGACTTTGTATTTGCCTGGCCAACGGCTGAAATCGCTGTAATGGGTCCTGAAGGAGCTGCCAATATCATTTTCCGCAAGGAAATACAGACAGCAGAAAATCCGGAAGAAATGCGTCAGAAAATGGTGGAAGAATATAAAACAAAATTCGCCAATCCTTATGTGGCTGCTGCTTATGGTTATGTAGATGCAGTAATTGAACCTGCCGAAACACGCCGTATGTTGATGCATTCGCTCGAAATTTCGAAAGAGAAAGTGGTTGATGTTCCTTCTAAAAAACATGGTATTCCACCATTTTAATCAACAAAAAGATGAAAGAATCGAAAGATGATCTCAGTAAAGAGCTCGAAACGCTCGTGATTGATGGTGTTGAATACCAAACCCATTTAACGAAAAAGTATAAACAGAGGAAACCTTATGCCCCGTTAAATCTGGGATTGGTTACTGCATTTATTCCGGGTACAATAATCGATGTGTTTGTGAAAGACGGTGCTAAAGTAAAAGCCGGAGAAACAATCGTGGTCCTCGAAGCCATGAAAATGCTTAACCAACTCAAAGCACCTTTTGATGCAATGGTTGTAAAAGTGAATGTAGCCCCTGGTGAACGGGTTGTGAAAAACTATGTACTTGTTGAACTAAAGGAGTTAAAAGCCACGGAACCTGAAGTAATAATCTGAAGAATTTCCTCTTTGCCCTTGCCGGAAACGGCTGAAGTAGCAATAATAACAGGCAACTCCTCCCAGTTTTGGAGGAGTTGTTTTTTGTATACCGCCAGATTTTTATCTAAACCAACCGCACCTAATTTGTCGGCTTTTGTAAATACAAGAACGAAGGGCAGATGCGACTCAGCCATCCATTCGATGAAATCGAGGTCGATTTTCTGTGGCTCAAGTCTCGAATCAAGCAGGATAAAGGTATAAACAAGGTTTTCACGCTTTTTGAGATAATTGCGCATCATCTTATCCCATTTTTCACGTTCGGTTTTAGATCGTTTGGCAAAGCCATAACCTGGAAGATCAACCAGATACCAATTGCTGTTAATAAGGAAGTGATTGATAGTGATGGTTTTACCAGGCTTTGCTGAAGTTTTTGCAAGACCCTTTGATCCTGTCAATGCATTAATGAGGGATGATTTTCCAACGTTAGATCGTCCGATGAATGCAAATTCCGGGAAACGGGGTTCTGGCAGCTTCGAAATCTGTGTGTTGCTCTGTAGATATTCAGCCGAATGGATGATCATGACAAATGAACCGGCTTTTCACCAGGCACAAAGGTTTTGACATGTCTGTCAGATTTTTCCGGGTAAATATCCCGCATGGTAACGATGATACCGGTTTCCTCAACCTGACCAAATCCGGCGTTGAAAGCTGTACCAAAAGATTTCATGGTGGATGAAAGGTTCATATAAGCGTCTACTAACGGAGGAATATTTTCATTGCGATGTCTTACTTCGCGGTTGAGATTTTTATAATCATCGTGATAATTGCTTCCTGATAAAATTGCATCTATCTTTTCCTTAGGAGTCGTTATCGGTAATGAAACATGAGGCGTTACAAGTTGTTCCTCATCCCTGAAATACTTGTTGATAAAGGACAAAATCAGATCACGTGCATACACATCAAAGTGGCTGTACATGGTTACTTTTCCGAAGAAATAGCGTGATTCAGGGTATATTGTAATAAGTGAACCCAGTCCATCCCACAGATTATCAAGCGAATACATTCCTTTGCGCATATTACTTGTCGGCTGATATGCCGGCTGAACAAACGAACGGCCAAGTTCAATTGTAAATGGAATATAATCCCGGATAAACTTTTCAGAATAATGAAAAAGTTTCGCGGTTGGTGTCTGTACCTGTCCGTCCGGACCGATTCTGAGGTTTTTACAATCGATAAAACGATATCCACCTACTATATCTCTAAATTCAGGATTCCAGACAATTAATTGTTTGAAGCCGTTTTCACCCTGGTCATATTTATCCATATCGATCTCTTTTCCTGTTCCACCACCTGAATGTCTGAACGTCAGCTCACGCAAACGTGCAGTCTCGAGCATCAGATTTGGAGAATCATGGTCCGAAAAGATATAGATTTCATTGTTTCCCTTATTCGTCTTTCGAAGAAAGCGATCCTTTGTCAACTCTGACATCAGGATTTCAACGGGGACGGGAGGAATAATATTTTCCATTTGATATCTTGTTGTAAATCAATAAATCAGCTTAAATTATAAATTCAGCAGTCTCGTTATTTCCAAGTTCATATGCATGTTTTCTGAGTTTCTCAGCCCATTCAGCATCCGTGAACCTCTTGTCAAATGTTTGCCATTGTATAGCTTTGCCAAAAGTGATTCGCATAGTGCTGTTTTTCTGTTTGAAAAATTCATCGGAAAGATACAACATTTCGAGGTTTGCCTTGATACCGATTTTTTTTCTGAATGCGCTCAGATTGTAAAAAAAGTCTGAATTCCGCCCACTGATATGAGTTGGAATAATATCACGTTTGCTGCTGCGAGCCTTGCTAATAAAGGTTTTCTTCCATTCCAGATCTTCTATCTTTCCATGAATTCTGCGTGAAACCAAACCAAACGGGAAATAGCAAATGAGTGAATCACTTGCAAAAGTTTCGTTAAAAAGACGGATATTTTCGGCATTACTGCCATGTTTATTGATTGGAATGAAAAGAGGTTTCAGGTTCTCCAGAAACAACAAAATATCATTAACAGGAAACAGAATATCCCGTCTCACCCTGCCCAATGCCTGCATCAAACCGATGCCATCAATGCCTCCCAAAGGATGATTTGAGGCAACGATCACCTTGCCGTTTACCGGAATATTTGACACTCCTGCCACATCAAGTTTGATATTGTATTCTTTCATAATGGCATCTACGAAATCGAGACCAAATTTATCAGATGCACCATTGATCATCGCATTTACATCGTCCTGATGAATGATTCTTTTTAAATAACGGATTAAAAATCCGGGTACAATACGCGCCAGTTTCGGGTTTTTCTTTTGTAAAATACCCTCAACATCGATCGTTTTTTTTGGTATTTGAACGCTTTCAATTGCCATTTCAGAACGGACTTTGAATTTCAACAAAAATAAGGAAAATCAGGCAAAACATCTACCAATACTTCATTTTCGGCATTCTGTATACAGTAAATTGTCAATCAGCGACTTATCGTGTTTATGTTGATAAACCTTTCCCACTTTGGGAAGAGGAGATTGTTGATAAATAATTTGAGCTATTAAATTACACGAAATCAAATAGTTAATTGATAACAAATAAAATAATTAGCCTAAAATGAAACATTTGATAACTTTTGTGGTAAAATATGGGGTAATGTGGGAAGAAATGCACTAATTTTACGACACAAAAAGCCAAAATTTTGAGTTACCCGATCGGACAATATCATTGTAAGCTAGACGCAAAGGGCCGTTTGATGGTTCCGGCTGACTGCAAGGAGCAACTTGGCGACCTCGCCAACGAAGGTTTCGTGCTGCGGCCAGGATTGTTCAGCAAATGCCTTGAGCTCTATACGATGAGTGATTGGATGCGTACTCAGGACAAACTGCGTTCGCTGAACCAGTTTGTGCGGTCGAATGTTGAGTTGGTTCGTAAATACAATGCCGGTGCAAAATTGGTCAAGCTTGACAGTACAGGCAGGCTGTTGATTCCCAAAAACCTCATTGAGGATGGTGGTCTTCAGAAGGAGGTGATACTCACTTCTCTCACAGTCAAGATGGAGCTTTGGGATGCAGACGCCTATCAAAGCGAAATTGGTCGGATCGACGAATCGGAATTCGAAAAATTGGCTACAGAGAAATTGGGTAACATCAACTTCGAGGACGAATAAAATGTATCATCTTCCGGTTTTGCTCCATGAGAGTGTCGAAGGACTGAACATAAAGCCTGCAGGGATTTATGTAGATGTTACTTTTGGTGGTGGTGGTCATTCTGCTGAGATTCTGAAGCAAATTGAGACCGGACGCCTTTTCGGCTTTGACCAGGACAATGATGCACTTGCCAATGTGCCCGATGATCCTCGTTTTACTTTTATTCCACAGAATTTCAAATATGTAAAGAATTTCATGATGCTCCATGGATTCAGTCAGGTAGATGGAATTCTGGCGGATCTGGGAGTATCATCACACCAGTTTGATGTTGCAGCCAAGGGTTTTTCAACACGATTCGATGGTACATTGGATATGCGGATGGATCAGTCGAACCCGGTTACAGCCAGTCAGATTGTCAATTCATATGATGAAAATGATCTTACCAGGATTTTAGCAGCCTACGGTGAACTTCAGCAGCCTAGACGTATGGCCAGGGTCATTATTGGAGCACGCGAGCAGGCTACAATTGAAACAACTTTTCAGCTCAGGGACGCAGTTGCTTCCCTGCTTCCACGTTTCAAGGAGAACAAAGTGCTGGCTCAGCTTTTTCAGGCATTGCGCATCGAGGTGAATCAGGAAATGAAAGTTCTTGAAGAGTTTCTGTCGCAATGTGCCGGAATTTTAAAACCTGGTGGAAGACTGGTGGTGATTTCATACCATTCACTCGAAGATCGAATGGTGAAGAATTTTATGCGATCAGGTTTGATTTCGGGTGAAGTGCAGAAAGATTTTTTTGGCAACGATCTGTCGCCTTATAAACTAATCAGCCGCAAAGCTATAATGGCTGATGAGGATGAAATGAACCGCAATAGCCGGTCGAGAAGTGCAAGATTACGCATTGCAGAAAGGAAAGAGGATGGAAGAAAAGCGTAATGTATTTTTCGAAGCACCTGAGCCTGAGCCCGAAGTTCAAGTGCAGCCTGAGGTACCTCAAATTCCCAAAAAGCTGAGCCTTTTTGCTAAATTCTTCAAAAAATTTTTTGGAGGAGAGTTTCTGGCAGATGAATGGTCACGCAGACAATTGAATTTCATCGTTTTTCTGGCAGGAATCGGAGTCCTTTATATATCGAACAGCTATTATGCCGAGTCTGTTGTGCGCCAGATCGATGATATGAACCGCGAACTCAAGGAATTACATGTTGAGTATATTTCTTCCAAATCAGAAGTGATGAACCGCAGCAAACAGTCGGTTCTGATCAAGAAACTTGAAAATTCAGGCCTGAAAGAATCGATCGAACCTGTTCGGAAAATTATTGTCAATCAAGCAGATACAAAAGATGGACAGTAAAAAAGTCATATTGATGCGGGTGTATTTGTTGTATGCACTGATGCTGCTTTTTGGAGCAGCAATCATTGGTCGTATTGTCTATATACAGTTCTGGATGGGGGATGCTTTGTTGGCCAAATCGCAGCAGCAGGAATTTAGAGTTTTCAGTATTGAAGCCATGCGGGGCAATATTATGTCGGATGATGGATCATTGCTGGCAACTTCAATTCCGATTTTCGAAGTGCGCATGGATGTTGGGTCGCCAAATATTGATCAGCAATCCTTTGATCGTGAAGTAGATTCACTGGCACATAATCTTTCGGTTTTGTTTCCTGAAACATCGAAATCAGAATTTCTTTCTGAACTTAAAAATGCGCGTCGTGAAGGAAACCGTTATCTGCTTTTACAGAATAAAGTTTCCTACGAAAAGTTGAAGAAACTTAAGAAATTCCCGATTATCCGGCGTGGTAAATACAAGGGCGGACTTATTCTGGTTCAGCATGATCGTCGTGAAAAACCTTATAAAGAGCTGGCCAGTAGAACAATAGGTTATGAAAATACACTTGAAGACCTGCATGTTGGGCTCGAAGGTGCTTATCACGAAGACCTGAAAGGGACCGAAGGCAAACAACTCCGGCGCAAGATCAATAGCGGCGACTGGAAACCTGTTTTTGACGGAAACGAACTTGAACCACAAAATGGCAAAGATGTCGTTTCAACGATAGATATTGTAATTCAGGATGTTGCAGAAGGCGCTCTGAGACGTAATCTCACTGAAAATAATGCGCAACAAGGTTGTGCCATTCTGATGGAAGTGGCTACAGGTCAGATTAAAGCCATTGCAAATCTCGTTCGAGATGATAAAACAGGCGAATATTTCGAAAGTTATAACTACGCCATCCGTGAGAATGTAGAACCAGGTTCAACTTTTAAACTGGCTTCAATGCTTGTTTTGCTCGATGATAACAAGGTAGATCTGAATGATCATTTGTATATCGGTAACGGTCAGACCATGTATTATAACCAGACAATGAAGGATGTACATGGAATCCGCGATGGAAATATTACAGTGGCAGAAGCCTTTGAACATTCTTCGAATGTCGGGATTTCGAAATTGGTTTATAATGCTTATAAGAACAATCCGGAAGCTTTCATTGACAAGCTTTATAGTTTTGGGATCAACAAATCACTGGGCATAGAACTGTCGGGTGAAGGGGAACCACATATTAAGCATCCTTCAGATAAACAGCATTGGTCAGGTACAAGTCTTCCATGGATGTCAATTGGCTATGAATTGTCGATTACACCTTTACAGATGTTAACCTTATATAATGCTGTTGCAAATAATGGAAAAATGGTTAAACCATTGTTTGTGAAAGAGATACGTCAAGGTGGAATTGTTATAAAATCGAATGATCCGGTTGTATTGAATGAAGCAATTGTTTCAGCGCAAGCCATTCAAAAAGCCCGCAAACTTCTGGAAGGAGTTGTGGAAAACGGAACAGGTAAATCATTGAAAAACAGTGTGTTTAAAATCGCCGGAAAGACCGGAACCGCCCAAATCGCTTCGGGAAGTGCAGGGTATAACAAAGTAAACTACAACGCTTCATTCGCAGGTTATTTTCCGGCCGATAATCCCCGTTATTCGTGTATTGTGGTTGTGAACAACCCTTCGATGGGAAAGATTTATGGTGGTGCCGTGGCAGCGCCTGTTTTCAAGGAAATTGCTGACAAGATTTATGCGACGCGAATTGATATTCATGACAATGTAGCAAAATATGATACAGTAGCCGATTCGGTGCCGGTTTTTCGTGGGCCCGCTTATTTCGAAGATGTTCATGAACTCTACGCCAGTCTGAATATTCTTACCGACAACCGCGCTTTTAAAAATGAATGGATCACCTCGCACAGTATGCCGAGGCAAGTGCTGCTCGATGCCTATCAATCTGTTCCTGATTCGATGCCCGATTTTTTCGGCATGAATGGGAAAGATGCTGTTTATCTGATTGAGCAGATGGGGATGTATCCGAAAATCAAAGGAAACGGGATGGTAGTCGGTCAATCTGTGCCTACAGGCTCCCCAAGAATTCCGGGACAAACCATTGAACTTCAACTGCAAAACCTCTGAGTATGAAACTGGACGAACTCTTGCGGGGATGTGAAGTGACCGATATAGTCGGACAGAGCGGGATTGAAATCCATGGTCTGGCCTTCGATTCAAGGAAAGTTGAACATGATTTCCTGTTTTTTGCAGTAAAAGGTACTCTTTCTGATGGTCATGATTTTATCAATAAGGCCATACAGATGGGTGCGGTTGCTATTCTTTGTGAACAATTGCCTGAAAATTTGACGAATGATGTAAGCTATATTCTTGTTAAAGATTCAGCACTTTGTTTAGGGCTTTGTGCATCAGCATTTTACGATTTCCCATCAACAAAATTAAAACTCACAGGAGTTACTGGTACCAATGGTAAAACAACCATAGCAACCTTGCTTTTCCGCCTTTTTACGGAAGCAGGATTTCATTGCGGATTGTTGTCGACCATCGAAAACCGGATTGGTAATAATGTGATTGCAGCTTCGCATACTACCCCTGATCCATTGGCAATCAATCAGTTATTGTCAGAAATGGTGAATGAAGGTTGTACCTACGTTTTTATGGAAGTGAGCTCGCATGCTGCTGAACAACAGCGTATTGCCGGTTTGAATTTCTGTGGCGGTATCTTCACTAATCTCACCCACGATCATCTCGATTATCACAAAACTTTCGCGGCATATCGAGATGCCAAAAAGAAATTTTTTGACGCACTTCCGGCATCTGCATTTGCTCTTGTGAACACCGACGACCGCAACAGCTTGTTTATGCTTCAGAACTGTAAAGCCGGTAAACACAGTTATGCACTTAAATCCGATGCTGATTTTAAGGGTAAAGTGCTTGAAAATCAGTTTGAAGGATTGGTTTTATCCATCAATGGAACAGAAATTTTCACCCGTTTGATCGGCAGATTTAATGCAAGCAATCTGTTGGCTATTTATGGTGCCGCTTGTTTGTTGGGTTTGCCTGAAATAGAAGTTTTGCAGGGAATCAGTCTTTTGCAAAGTGCCGAGGGTAGGTTTGAATTCGTACGTTCGGAGAAAGGAGTTGTCGGAATTGTTGATTATGCCCACACACCTGATGCTTTGCTGAATGTGTTGAGAACCATCGATGAAATCCGCACGCACAATGAAAAACTGATCACTGTAGCTGGTGCTGGCGGCGACCGCGACGCTGCAAAACGTCCTGAAATGGCCAGAATAGCGGCAGAAATGAGTGATCGATTGATCCTGACTTCTGATAACCCGCGTACTGAAGATCCTGCTGCTATTTTACAGGATATGCAAAAGGGAGTTCCTCCGACAGCCTATATGCGGACACTCACCATCGCCGATCGTCGCGAAGCGATAAAAACAGCCGTAGCACTTGCGCAACCGGGTGATATTATCCTGGTGGCCGGTAAAGGTCATGAAAAATATCAGGAAATCAACGGGATACGCTATCCGTTTGATGATAAGAAAGAATTGTTTGAACTACTTAAAACACAATAGGCCCTATGTTGTACTATCTGTTTATGTATCTCGACCGCGCATTCGATTTTCCCGGTGCGACTGTGTTTCAATATATTTCATTTAGGGCTATTGCAGCAGTCATTACTTCGCTTTTGATTTCATTGGTATTTGGGAAGAGATGGATTAACTATCTGAATAAAAAGCAGATAGGTGAAACTGTTCGTGATCTTGGTCTGGAAGGACAACTCGAAAAACAAGGAACTCCCACGATGGGCGGACTCATTATTCTTGCATCGATCGTCATTCCCACACTCTTGTTCAATAAGTTGAACAATACGTATATCCTCCTGATGCTTTTCACGACCGTCTGGTTGGGTGGTATCGGTTTTTTTGATGATTATATCAAGGTGTACCGCAAGGATAAAAAAGGTTTACCAGGTAAGGCGAAAATATTTGGACAAGTGATACTCGGATTGGTTATCGGTGCTGTGATGTATTTCGATCAGTCGGTTGTAATTCAAGGTAAACTTGTTGAAAACGAAGAAATTAAATCATCGAAGAATGAACTTGGTTATTATTCATTTACCGAAAGACATTCGACCAAAACGACCATTCCGTTTTTTAAAAGCAATGAATTCGATTATGCTGTATTATTGAAATGGATTGGTCCGGACTATGAGAAGTATTCATTCCTGGTTTTCATACCGATCATCATTTTCATCATCACTTTTGTTTCAAATGGCGCCAATCTGACCGATGGAATGGATGGACTGGCGGTCGGGGTGTCGGCCATCATTGGAGCCACACTTGGGATTTTAGCCTGGGTATCAGGTAATATCATATTTTCTGACTATCTGAATATCATGTACTTACCTGATACAGGTGAGCTAACCATTTTTATCAGTGCTTTTGTTGGGGCGAATATTGGATTTCTGTGGTACAATTCCTATCCCGCTCAGGTTTTTATGGGTGATACAGGGAGTCTGGCTATCGGCGGAATTATTGCTGTTTTTGCTATTCTGATCCGTAAAGAATTGCTGATTCCGATCCTCTGCGGGATTTTCCTTGCTGAAAGTGCATCGGTAGTGATTCAGGTTACTTATTTCAAATATACCAAAAAACGTTTTGGTGAAGGTCGTCGTGTGTTTAAAATGGCTCCCTTACACCATCATTTTCAGAAGCTTGGCTATCCGGAGCCGAAAATTGTCTTCCGGTTTCTCGTCGTGAGTGTAATGCTCGCGCTCATTTCTATTGTAACACTCAAACTGCGATAATTGATGCATTCTGACAGCAATACATATCGGAATATAACCATACTCGGTGGAGGCGAAAGCGGCATTGGCGCTGCTTTGCTTGCCAAAAAGCATGGTATTCCGGTTTTTGTATCTGACGGTGCAAAATTGAAACCGGAATTTAAGTCTGAGTTGATATCACATGAGATTGAATTTGAAGAAAATAAACATTCTTTCGAGCGTATTGCTCAATCTGATCTGGTGATCAAAAGTCCAGGGATTTCTGATCAGACTGAAATTATCAGATTTATTAAGGAAAAAGGCATTCCGATTGTGTCGGAAATTGAATTTGCATACTGGTTTACTGATGCCAAAATCATCGCTATTACAGGAAGCAACGGAAAGACTACAACAACACTTCTCACAGGTTTTATACTGAAATCGGCGGATGTAGATGTATGTATTGCCGGTAATGTTGGCCATAGTTTCGCACGTATACTGGCCGAAAGAGACTATGAGGTATTTGTGCTCGAAATCAGTAGTTTTCAATTGGATGATATCCGTCATTTCCGACCTGATATCGCCATGATTATGAATATCACTCCGGATCATCTTGACCGCTACAATCATAATTTTCAACTGTATTCTGATGCCAAATTCCGCATCACTGAAAATCAGACAAAAGAAGATTCATTTATTTACTGTGCTGACGATCAGGAAATTAATCGTCAGATTTCAATCCGAAAAATTCAGGCAATGTCCTATCCTTTTTCACTGGAAGAGTTTTCCGGAAAAGACGGGGCATACCTCCAAAACGATCAGATCATCATTCATTTACATAAAACCTCTATTACCATGACACTCGAACAGTTGGCATTACAAGGCAAACACAACACCTACAATTCATTGGCTTCGGGCATCGCGGGTAAACTCCTGATGATTCGAAAAGAGACAATCAAGCAGTGTTTGTCTGATTTTCAGAATATTTCGCACCGGCTTGAATACGTAGCCAATGTGCATGGAGTGTCGTATTACAACGATTCGAAGGCCACCAATGTCAATTCGACATGGTATGCACTGGAAACCATTCAACGGCCGGTTGTCTGGATTGCCGGAGGTGTGGATAAAGGGAATGATTATGCAGAATTGCTGCCTTTGGTCCGGTCGAAAGTGAAGGCCCTTGTTTGTCTTGGAGTTGATAATAGCAAGCTGATGGAGGCTTTCAGAGGCCATGTGCCTTTGATGTATGAAGTAAAATCGATGAGCCATGCTGTGCTGTTGGCTTCTGAAATCTCGAAGAATGATGATGTTGTTCTGCTTTCGCCGGCCTGTGCCAGTTTCGATTTGTTTGAAAATTATGAGGATCGTGGTATAAAATTTAAAAATGCAGTAAAGAGTCTGTAAAAATGAAAAACCTCGTTGGGGATATCAAAGGTGATAAAGTGATCTGGGTTGTGGTACTCTTCCTCTCCCTTTTTTCGCTGCTGGCCGTGTATAGCTCGACCGGAACGCTGGCATATAAGTATCAGGGTGGTAATACTGAATACTATATGCTGAAGCATTTTATTATCCTCTTTCTTGGACTGGTATTCATGTACTTAGCCCATAAAGTGAAGTATATCTATTTCTCACCCTTGTTTAAGATTGCTTTGTGGATTTCCATACCCTTATTGCTGATAACGCTCATTTTCGGGCTCAATCTGAACGATGCCAAACGCGTACTTCCTCTTCCTTTCAACCTCACTTTTCAAACAAGTGACCTCGCAAAACTTACGTTGATTATTTATCTGGCTTTTTTGTTGACAAAAAAACAGGATTATATCAAGGATTTTCGTTCGGCTTTTGTTCCGATCATGTTGCCCGTTTTAATGGTCGTTTTTCTGATACTTCCGGCCAATTTCTCGACTGCTGCCATGATTTTTGCAACAAGCATTGTATTGATGTATGTTGGCCGGGTCAACCTGAAATATATTTTCTCTCTGGTTGGGATTGGAATTGTGGCGCTTAGTCTGTTTATTCTGATATTGATGCAGATGCCGGTTGATAAACAAGGCCGACTTGGAACCTGGAAAGCGCGAATCGAGGGATATACAAATGGTGAAGGAGATAATTTTCAGGTAGAACAGGCTGAAATTGCAATTGCAGGTGGCGGTATTTTTGGAAAGATGCCGGGTAACAGTACCCAGCGGAATTTTCTTCCACATCCATATTCCGATTTCATTTTTGCCATCATCGTGGAAGAGTATGGTCTACTGGGAGGAAGTTTCATGGTTTTGCTTTATCTCATCATCCTATTCAGGGCAGTTGTGATTATGACGAAGATACCGCAGACTTTTGGTGCCTTTCTTTCGATTGGGGTGGCCTTTAGCCTCGCTTTTCAGGCGATGGTGAATATGGGTGTGGCTGTCGGATTACTACCGGTAACAGGTCAACCTCTTCCACTGGTAAGTATGGGAGGTACATCTATCTGGTTTACAAGTATTTCTCTCGGTATTTTATTGAGCGTAAGCAAAGAAATAGCCATCAAGGAAAATTTACAAACAATTCAGAATGAAACAGTCATTGCGGATAGTAATTAGCGGAGGAGGCACCGGAGGCCATATCTTTCCTGCCATCGCGATTGCCGATGCAGTGAAGCGTTTGCGTCCTGATGCGGAAATTCTCTTTACAGGTGCACAGAACAGGATGGAGATGACACGGGTTCCTGCGGCAGGTTATTCTATTAAAGGATTGTGGATCAGCGGTTTTCAACGAAAGTTGAGTCTTCAGAATATTTTATTTCCTCTTAAAGTTATTGTCAGTTACTTCAATGCCCTTTCGGTTCTACGGAAATTCAAACCCGATTGTGTCGTCGGAGTTGGCGGATATGCCAGTGGCCCGACCTTAAGAGCTGCTATTTCATTGAAAATAAAGACATTGATTCAGGAGCAAAATTCCTATCCTGGAGTAACCAACCGGATATTAGCCGGAAAGACTGATCGGATTTGCGTTGCCTACGAAAAAATGGAGAAATGGTTCCCGGCTTCGAAAACAGTGCTGACAGGAAACCCATTGAGAAAAAGTGCGGTTGAAACCTTGGGTAAAAAAGAAGAAGCCCTGACATTCTTCGGTCTTGATTCATCTAAAAAAGTGTTGCTGATCGTTGGCGGAAGTCAGGGAGCAAGGGCAATAAATCATGGAATTGCCGCCATGATCGAATCATATCGTGAAGCGGGAATTCAAGTTATCTGGCAAACAGGTGAA
>CAZVKW010000082.1:5567-14111 GCA_964627945.1 uncultured Lentimicrobiaceae bacterium | reverse complement strand
CTTGCCATCATTCGTGATATCAGCGAACGTCAAAGGGCCGAAGAAGAAATCAAGCAAAAATCGAGTTTCATCGAAACCCTACTCGACTCAATCCCAAACCCATTGTTTTATATGGACAATAAAGGGAAATATATTGGGATAAATCAATCATTCAGGGATTTTTACCAGCTTGAAAACCGCGATATCATTGGTAAAACATTATTCGAAATCGACTCGTTCGATATTGCCAAAACCAATTCGGCCTCCGATCAGCTTATTTTTGACGGAAAGGAAAGCCTGCAGGTTCTCGATCGCACTGTCCAGCTACCAAACGGTGGCGTAAGAGATGTAATCATCACAAAATCAGCATTTCGTGATTCTGACAACAGAATTGCCGGACTCATCGGCATGATCACCGATATCACCCAGCGAAAGAAAATGGAACATGATCTGCTTACCGCAAAAGACAAAGCAGAAGAAAGCGACCGATTGAAAACAGCATTCCTGAACAATCTTTCGCACGAAATCCGGACTCCGCTCAATGCAATCGTCGGTTTTTCTGAACTTCTGAGCGACGATTATCCTGACGATCAGAAAATCGGCTTCATCGAAATTATCAACAACAATTCCGATCAGTTGCTGCATATTATCGACGATGTATTAAGTGTTTCACGGCTTGATTCGGAAAAAATTCCTGTCGAAAACGAAGTGTTTTCCTTAAATGAAATGTTCGACAGTCTTTATTCTACATTCGCCGCTGACGCAGCCAAACACGACGTTTTCCTTTATCCGCCATCACTCAATCCCGATATACCCGACAAAATTTATCATGACAAAGGCAAGATCAGGCAGGTGATTTCAGGATTCATTGAAAATGCAATCAAATATACCATCAAGGGATCCATTGAGATGGATTGTGAACTTGTTGATAATCAGCTTACTTTCTGGGTGAAGGATACAGGCATCGGCATCGGACCAAAGGATCAGAAACGCGTATTTGATCGTTTTTTCAGGGCGAATGAGGTGCAGATTAAGGCAATCAGGGGAAACGGACTCGGATTAAGCATTGCCAAGGGCCTTATTGAACTCATTGGAGGCAACATCGGACTTGAATCGGAACCGGGTTTAGGAACAAAATTCTTTTTTAACATTCCGTTACTGAACAATCCCGGACCCTATGAAAAACCAAGGGTCATCGCGCACGGAATATCCAATTGGTCTGCTTACAATGTTCTGATCGTTGAAGACGAGCCGGATAATTACAATTACCTCGTTTCGATTCTTCAACCCCGGGTAAAAAGTGTATTGAATGCTACCACCGGAGAAGATGCAATCCAGTTAGCCAAAATTCATTCTATTCATCTGGTACTGATGGATCTGAAACTTCCGGGAATTGACGGTGTAGAAGCCACAAGAGCCATCAAAGCCTTTAAACCGGATCTGCCTGTCATCGCTGTGAGTGCATTCACGCAACATGAAGAAATTAAGCGTGCAATGGATGCCGGATGTATCAGCTATATCACCAAGCCACTGAGCAAGGAAAAATTATTTGAAGCCATCAATTTCATCTAATTCTAAAATTTCCTAATATCGGTTTGCGATTATATATTTATTTGATATTCTGATAGATGATCTGATTGTTGCTTTGTGTTGAATTGCATTTTCCTCATATTTCTGCATTTTCGTAATTTAGGCCTTTCATATCTGCTAAGGTTGACAATGATTCAAAAACACGGCATTTTCCATAAGTTGAAGCATTTAAAGTATATCCTGCTGATCTTGTTATCATTATCCGCTAAACATGCCTTTGAACAGACTTCTGTGGTTAAAAAATCAGGGCTGCCTTTCATCACAAATTATCCAAAAACGGTTTACAATGCCAGTACACAAAACTGGTCAATCACGCAAAACCCCAAAGGCTTTGTATATTTCGCCAACAACGACGGCTTGCTTGAGTTTGACGGCCAACACTGGAAAACTTATCTTATTCCCAACGGGTCGATTATCCGCTCCATTCTGGCGGTCGGTGATACCGTGTACACAGGTGCTTTTGAAGAATGTGGTTTTTTCGCACCCGACAGTCTTGGCGCATTGAAATACCAATCTTTGATGCCACTGATTCCACACGAATACCGGGCCTTCGACGAAATCTGGAAAATACATCAGGTCAATGATATGATTCTGTTTCAGTCATTCCGCTATCTTCTTTTGTATCGCAATGGAAAATTCAGTTTCATTTTTCCGCCAACGCAATTCAGTCATTCTTATCAGATTGGTGAAAAAGTGTATGTAATTGACCGTCAAAAGGGCCTTATGCTGTTTGAAAACGACACCCTGATTCATCTGCAGAGCGATCCTGTTTTTAGCCAAAATGAGATTCGCTGCATCTTGCCGTATGATCAAAACAGGGTGATCATTGGTACAATCAATGCCGGATTGTTTCTTTTCGATGGAAAATATTTAAAAGCATGGGAAAGCCCTATTCATAAAATACTCAAGGAGAACGGCCTGTTTTCGGCAATCTGGCTGGGAAACGGTTATCTGGCTTTCGGATCGGTGCAGAACGGCCTGTTTATTACCAATGAAAGCGGAGAGGTGATTCAACATCTGAACCGTTTCAGGGGTTTGCAAAACAATACAGTACTCAGTTTGTTTGAGGACAGGCAAAACAACCTGTGGCTAGGTCTCGACAATGGTATCGATTTTATTGAAATCAGTTCACCAATATCAGTATACAATTACAACTTTAACCTAGAAAGTACCTATACTTCCCTCGTGAACGGAGATTACTGGTATGTTGGAACTAACCAGGGATTATACGTGGCAAAACGTTCTGAAGCCGGAAATGGTTTTAAAATCATTCCGGGAACCGAGGGACAGGTTTGGTTTTTGAAAGCGATTGACGGACAGGTGTTTTGCGGACATAATTTCGGCTGCTTTCTGATCAACCAGACTTCAGCAGTTAAGCTTTCGGGCGAGCGGGGTTTCTGGACCATTATCCCTTGCAAAAACAAGCCGTTAACGTATATAGCTGGACTATATGAGGGCCTGGGAGTAATTACACATTCGGACAAAGGCTGGAAATTTGAAAGGAAAATTGATGGTTTTAATGTTTCAAGCAAATCAGTTTTACAGGACCGAAACGGAACCATCTGGATTTCACATGGTTACAGAGGTTTATATAGCCTTAAATTAGACGAAACACTCAGTCGGGCCGCTGAAGTGAAATATTACAATGGCAACAACGGCCTTCCGGCACAATTGCCTTATGCAATTCATCAGTTTCAGGATAAACTGGTTTTCTCGACAATAGATGGGTTTTTTGAGTTTGACAGCGAGGCGAATCTATTCCGAAAATCGGAACACTTGAACGAAATATTTCCTGAAAAATCTGTTTACGAAACCATTGAACAGGATGAACAGGGAAATATATGGTACTTCACCACGGTGAATATGGGTGTGCAAAGACTTCAGGAAGACGGCTCCTATTCCAATATCACTGCACCTTTTGTAAAGATCAATAAAATGCTTATCCCGGCTTTTAAGAGTGTTTTCGTGCTTGACTACCAAAATATTTTTATCGGTTCACAAAACGGCCTGATACATTACGATCCCAACATCAAAAAGGACTATCAGCATACCGAAGCAGTGTATCTGCGCGAAATAACCTTTAGTGGTGAAGACTCCACTTTTACACGCTTCAATCTTGGAAAAAAACAGGAATCGGAAACCAAAAACCCGGAATTGATCCCATACAGATTTAATTCAGTGTCATTTCAATATGCCTGTCCGGTTTTTGAATCCACACCCGGAAGTCTTTTTTCATTTCGTCTGAAAGGCTTCGATCCAACCTGGTCAAACTGGGATAACAGCACCTACAAGGAATACACCAATCTGCCTCAGGGGAAATACACTTTTGAAGTGAAATCACTCAATGGCAATTTGAAGGAAAGTGATGTGTATTCGTTTTCGTTTGTTGTTGAACCACCAATTATCAGATCGAAAGCTGCCTATGCAGTGTATTTTGGATTGTTCGTTTTGTTCGTTTTTTTCAACTTCATTTATATGAAACGTCGTTTTGTCAAGGCACAGGCAAAAGAAAACCAAAGACATGAAAAAGAACTCGAAGAACAGGAAACCGCTTTTCGCGAGAAATCACTTCTGGCCGAACGTGAAATTATTAATCTGCGCAACGAAACCCTCAAAGGAGAAGTCAATTACAAAAACAAGGAGCTCGCTAACACTACGCAGCATCTGATCCACAAGAACAAAATCCTGAATTCGATCAAACATCAGCTGGTCGAAATTAATAAGCTGCCAAACGATAATGGCAAAAAGCCTGAAGTTGATCATGTTATTCGCAGAATAAACAAAGATTTAAAAAACGAGAAGTTTCAGGATGTATTCGATTCCTATTTCGACGATGTTCATCAGGATTTCATCAATCGATTGAAAAAAAAGCATGCTGATCTCAGTCCGAAAGATCTTCGGCTATGCGCATATCTCAAAATGAACCTCACTTCGAAGCAAATTGCACCCCTGATGAACATCTCAGTAAGAGGTGTTGAAATTGGCCGCTATCGATTGCGGAAAAAACTCAGTATTGAACGTGAATCAAACCTCATCGAATACCTGATAAGTATTTGATATTCATTGCTTTAATGAAATATTACCAACATACCTGAGCTTTGTTTTGTGACAAATAATATTTGCACAAAAACGAGCTGAAAGAATACTACAAGCAGTATTTCTGACGAAAATAATTTCAAGCCTTCCTGTTGTATAAAATAATCTTTTTATACCACTGTTTTACAATTCATTAGCTTCATTCTGCTGTATTTTTGATGTAGCAAAACCAGGGGTGTGAAGTATCATAAATGCAAACATATATGTTTTCTCTTCCGAATGGAATATGTAATATTGTTATGTGAATCAAAAAAATTTAACCAAGTATCAACTAACGCAAAAGAAAATGAAAAAATTTTTATTCCTGATGCTGCTTACTCTGGCCGTTGGATTCCAGGTTGTGGCGCAGCAGAGAACTTGCGAACTCAAAGGTGTGATTAAAGACAGTTCCACCGGAGAAACCCTTCCGGGAGTCGACGTCCTTGTTGTCGGAACCACCATGGGAATTACCGCAGATCTTGATGGCAAGTACTCATTAAAAGTACCAGCCGGAACCCACAAAATAACCGCGCATCTTGTCGGTTATGAAAATCAGACCGTTTCGGTTACTCTACAGGAAAATCAGGTATTTGTGCTTGATTTCAGCCTTACTACCGCCGTAACACAACTGGAAGAACTGGTTGTGGTTGGATATGGTGTTCAGCAAAAAAGTGTTGTTACCGGCGCTATCACCCAGGTAAAAGGCAAAGACCTCGAAAATATGCAAATTAGCCGTATTGAACAGGCTTTGCAGGGAAGAACCTCCGGGATTACCATTACCTCAAGCAGCGGACAGCCAGGAGCTAGTTCAACCGTACGTGTTCGTGGAACAACCACAATCAACAACAGCGACCCAATGTATGTTGTTGACGGAGTGCCAATCGATATCGGAGGCATTGATTATCTGAACACATCAGATATTGAATCCATTGAGGTTCTGAAAGACGCGGCAACATTGGCTATTTACGGAGCACGTTCAGCCAATGGTGTTATCCTTGTTACTACCAAAAAAGGGAAATCAGGTGATATGCGCGTGAATTATAACGCTTACGTTGGCACACAGGCTCCAACCCGCAAGCTGGAACTTCTCAACGCAACCGAGTATGCCACATTGCGCAACGAAATGTACACCAATGCCGGTCAGGCCCCACTTTTTTCTGACCCATCTGTATTCGGTGTAGGTACCGACTGGCAGGATGCTATCATGAATACCAATGCTGGTGTTCAGAACCACGAATTAAGTGTGAGTGGTGGTAATGATCGTTCAACCTTCTACAGTTCATTTGGTTATTACAAACAGGAAGGGGTAATCGCTACTGAAATTTCGAACTATGATCGTTTAAATCTTCGTTTGAACGCAACCCATAAAGTAAACAACTGGTTACGCATGGGAACCAATATCGGTTATGCGCATATCAAAAGCATGGGATCTCTGAATACCAATAGCGAATACGGTGGACCTCTTGCATCAGCCATCAACCTCGATCCGATTACCCAGCTGGTAATTACGGATCCTGCAATCGCTGGTCAGGCCCCCTACAGCACCAATCCGGTAATTCTTGATGCAGATGGAAATCCTTACGGAATTTCATCCTATGTTGCACAGGAAATGACCAACCCATTGGCATATATCCAGACCAAGCTTGGAAACCATGGATGGTCAGACAATTTTGTAGGAGATGCATATTTTGAAGTTGAACCTTTAAAAGGTTTAAAAATCAGATCTGATCTGGGTGGTAAAATGGCTTTCTGGGGCGACCAGAGTTTTACTCCTATTGCCTATCTGAATGCAACAAACTATACCCAGAATAATTCATTCTACCGTGCCAACAACAAAGGTTTCATCTGGAACTTTGAAAACACAGCTTCTTATACCCGTAGTTTTGGACAGCATAATGTTACTGCCCTTCTGGGAACCAGTGCTCATATGCGCAGCTCAAGTGGTGTAAATGCAACCTATTCAAATCTGCCGGTTGATAATTATGAAGATGCATCCATGAATTACAACATCATCGATACTGACCGTAAAGGTGCCGGATGGGAAGGTGCTGATTATAAACTTGCATCTGTATTTGGTCGTTTAACATATAATTTCAGCGAAAAATACCTCTTTACAGGTGTTATCCGCCGTGATGGATCTTCACGCTTCGGTAGTAACTATAAATTCGGTTATTTCCCTTCTGTTTCAGCAGGTTGGGTAGCCAACAGAGAGTCTTTCTGGCCTGAAAATGACGTTGTTAACTTCTTGAAAATCCGCGGTTCCTATGGTATAACAGGTAATGATCAAATCGGTGATTATAGGTATATGTCAACCGTAAACGGTGGAAGCAACTACACTTTCGGATATGATAATTACCTTATCGGATATGCCCCAAGTGCCCTTTCAAACCCTGATTTACAATGGGAAGAAACCAGCCAGAGCAATATCGGTTTCGAAGCTACCTTGTACGAAGATTTCAGAATCACTTTTGATTATTACAGCAAAAACACAACAGATATGTTAATGACAGTCGACCTGCCTGATTATGTTGGTGCCGGTGACCCAATAGGTAACGTAGCTTCAATGACCAACAAAGGGTATGAACTTGAACTTTCATACCACAAACAGATTGACAAATTGGTATTCGATATCAAAGCCAACGGATCATATCTGAAAAACGAAGTTACCGATATTGGAACTTTTGAATATCTGACAGCTGGCAATGTTCAGTCAACAGCTTTTCCTGTGCAGAGAACCCAACCGGGCCATGCAATCGGCTCATTCTATGGTTATGAAGTATTAAGCGTTTTCCAGAATATTGCTGAAATTCAATACCATAAAGATGCGGAAGGCAATATGATCCAACCCAATGCAAAACCTGGCGATTTCCAGTTCGCCGATTTGAACAAAGATGGAAAAATCACAGCTGACGACCGGACTTTTATCGGTGATCCAACCCCAACCTGGTCTTATGGTTTCACTGTAAGTGCCAATTATCGCAATTTTGACCTTTTGGCTTTCGGACAGGGTGTTGCCGGAAACGAAGTTTACAATGGTCTGCGTCGTCTGGATATTCCGGCTGCCAACATGACCTCAGATGCTTTGAATCGTTTCACCGAAGAAAATCCATCAGAAACATACCCACGCTTGGTGATGGGCGATCCAAACCACAACTTCACCTACCCAAGTACATTCCAGCTAACAAGTGGCGCTTATTTCAGAATCAAGGCGATTCAAATCGGATACAGTCTTCCTAAAACTGTATTGAATAAAATTGGCCTGCAGATGATCCGTGTTTATGTAGGCGCTAACAATTTGGCCACTTTCACCAAATACAAAGGTTATGATCCTGAAATTGGCGGAGGAAGTTATGGAATCGACCGTTGCGTTTATCCGCAGGCACGCACCTTCATGGCTGGTATTAACGTCACAATTTAACAAAAAACACTTAAAACGATGAAAAAGAATATTTTATATATCTCTGTTGTTGTTCTGGGGTCGTTGCTCATGCAATCATGTTCGAAAGATTGGCTCGAATCAAAACCCAATGGCACAACCCTTGAAGACAATTACTATAAAGATGCCAATGAAGCCTTTACAGGACTTGTATCCTGCTATGATATGCTTGGTGCTGAAGTTGTTGTCGATTATTCAAGCAAGATTGGTTTATTGAACACCGCCTCCGACGATTGTTACGCTGGTGGCGGTTCCTTTGCTGACCGTGCAACCTGGGAAGCATGGAACTCTTACACCCTTGAACCCGCAATCGGACCTCAGGCAGATTTCTGGGGAAGAAACTTTAAAGGGATATACAAGGTTAACGTACTGTTGTCGAAACTTGATGCTGTTCCCATGGAAGCTTCTCTGAAAGCCCGTTTTGCCGGCGAAGCAAAATTCCTGCGTGCCTATTACTATTTCGA
>CAZVKW010000082.1:0-5467 GCA_964627945.1 uncultured Lentimicrobiaceae bacterium | reverse complement strand
GACAACAGCCGTATGATGGAAGCTGCTGAACTTTTCGAACAGGTAAACACAAGTTCGAACTATCAACTTCTTGATAACTATGCTGATATCTTCCGTCCTGACAATAAATTCAATGCGGAATCCATCTTCGAAATCACCCATACGGGTGTTACCGATGGTTACTGGGGCCCATGGCCACCAGCCGGAGAAGGAATGATTTTTACTCAGATGTGTGGCCCACGTGCTTATAGCGGACCTCTTTATTCACCAGGTTGGGGATTTAACCCTGTGGTGATGGATTTGGTAAATCTGATGAAACCTGATCCACGTTACAAAGCAACAATCATTAACATCGACAGCATCGCTGAAGCTGGCGATGCTACCTATGAAAAAGGATACCAGAACACCGGATATTTCCTTGGTAAATGGGCTCCTCTACAGGATTTCCTGCACGTTGGAACAGGTGAACCGGTTCTTATGTGGCCTTATAACTACATCGAGATCCGTCTTGCCGATACCTATCTCATGGAAGCCGAAGCACTTGTTCGCGCCGGTGATGCCGGTCGTGCACAGCAGTGGCTCGACGCCGTAAGAGCACGCGTTGGTTTAACCTCAGTTCCTGCCACACTCGAAAACATTTATAAAGAACGCCGCCTCGAACTTGCCACCGAAGGTCATCGCTTCTTCGATCTGGTTCGTACCGGAAAAGCAGCCGAAGCACTGGCTTTCAAAGGATTCGTTGCAGGCACACACGAACTGCTCCCAATACCACTCGGTGAATTAAACAACACCAAGCTTAAACAAAATCCTAATTATTAGAACTATTTCATACTTTTTGAAATATTGGTGAGTGAATGTAACCGGCCGTCGTAATGACGGCCGGTTTTCTAAAAGTCACAATAAAACCGCACTCATCTGGTTATTTAAGATTATAGCTGATCTTAAAACTTAGACCAGATTCCTTATTCAACATCTAAATCATTGCAAACCATGAATTTCCTCAAAACACCTTTTCGTTTCAGTTTTCTCCTTTACTTTTTGCTCATAACTGCCATAGTGCTTATTAGTTGTAACAAGGATAGTGATCCTCAGGTAGTGATTCCTAAAATTTCACTCACATCCACAAGTCTGCTGAACGAAGGTAATGGAGGAACTTCACAGGCAGCAATTACAATCAATCTTTCTGAAGCCACCACGGCCGAAATCAGATTTAAATTCTCAACAATAGAAGCTTCTGCCTTACCAACACTCGATTATACAGCAGTTATTGGTGAAGAAGTAGTTATCGAGCCCGGATTGTTATATAAAACATTCAATGTCAATATTGTAGCTGATGAAGGACTCGAAATGGATGAATATTTCTTTGTTACAATACAGGATGCTGTAAATGCCACTATTGGAGTAAATACCGCAAAAGTTACTATCCTAAACGACGATAGCTATACGGTTGAACAGGCTGAAGACGGCCCTATCACCCCCGACAATTATCCAGGAATGACCCTCATCTGGAGCGATGAGTTTGATGGAACAACAATCAATCTTGATAACTGGAAATACAACGAAGGCGGAGGAGGCTGGGGCAACAACGAACTGGAAACTTATACTTCTTCGAGTGAAAACTCATTCGTTCAGGATGGTAAACTTCACATCGTGGCAACCAAAACAGGCTCAAGCACATATCGCTCTGCCCGTATGATCAGTCAGGGGAAACAGGAATTTACTTATGGACGTATTGATATACGCGCTAAAATGCCCTACGGACAAGGCATCTGGCCTGCTTTATGGATGCTCGGCGCTAACATCAGCAGTGTCAGCTGGCCAAAATGCGGAGAAATCGACATCATGGAATATCTGGGCCATGATACTCAAAGAATTTATGGTACACTTCATTACGACCAGAACGGTCATGCCTACAAAGGCGGATCCTACCTCCTGCCCAACGGACAGGCTTATGATGATAGTTTTCATGTATTTACCATCATCTGGCAGGAAAGTTCGATCAAATGGTATGTTGATTACAAACGCTATTTTGAAGCTACACCAAACACAGTTGATTTTACGGCATTTAATCTTCCTCAATTCTTTATCATGAATGTTGCGGTGGGCGGAAACTGGCCCGGTAATCCCGATGCTACTACAGTCTTCCCGCAGACTATGCTGGTCGATTATGTACGTGTTTTTCAATAAAACGCATCTGATATGCTGATTCTTTCTGTTTGAAGATAAGAAAGCACTCGTTTATTTAATTTATTGAAATTGAGTTTTTTACACAGGATTTTTTTCTTGTGTTTAACCGGGTTTTGCCCGAAATACGACTTTAGATGAAAAAAATAATCCATTATTTCGTACTTCTTGGAATTCTTGCTGCATGCAAGCCTCAACAGCCTTCGGAAAGTAAAAAAGGGTCAGAATCGGAAACCGATGCCCGTGTTAAAGAAATTATTTCTTCCATGAGTCTGGAGGAAAAAGTGGGACAAATGACCCAGATTACCCTCGATGTGATTATTCATGGAGAAAATCCCCAAAGCATGTCGGGTCCTATCGTTTTGGATACGGTGGTGCTGAATAAAGCATTCAAAAAGTATATGATCGGATCGGTGCTGAATACACCAAACAACGGAGCTCAAAGCCCTGAAGAATGGAACAGGCTGATTGCTGTGATTCAGGAATATGCCTTACGTTATTCGAAACATAAAATCCCGGTTTTATATGGCTTAGATATGATTCACGGGGCATCTTACGTGAAAGGAGCTACTTTGTTTCCACAACAGATTGGCATGGCCGCAACCTGGAATCCGGAATTACTGACTGCTGCTGGTGATATAACTGCTTATGAAACAAGGGCTTGCGGTGTACCATGGACTTTTTCTCCGGTAATGGACCTTGGAATTGATCCCCGCTGGCCCCGTCAGTGGGAAACTTTTGGAGAAGATCCTTATCTGGCATCCATAATGGGCTTTCATCTGGTGAAAGGCTATGAAGGTGAAAATAATCTGGCTGATAGAAAATATCATATTGCAGCATGTCTAAAACACTTTATGGGCTATTCTCAGCCCCTCAGCGGCAAGGACCGCACTCCGGCCTGGATTCCGGATCATTTTCTGCGCGAGTATCACCTACCCTCATTTAAGGCGGGAATTGAGGCTGGAGCACATAGCCTGATGGTAAATTCCGGCGAAATAAACGGATTGCCCACGCATGCCAATGAAGCCATTCTGACCGGTTTGCTGAAAAACGAAATGAAATTCAAGGGGTTTGTAGTTTCCGACTGGCAGGATATCGAATACCTTCATATCAGACATCATCTTGCCGAAAGCCAAAAAGAAGCGGTAAAAATCGCCATTAATGCAGGAATTGATATGTCGATGGTTCCGTATAATTTCACTTTTGCCGATTATCTTATTGAACTTGTGAAAGAAGGTGAAGTACCTGAATCACGTATCAATGATGCTGTATCGCGCATCCTGAGAGTGAAAATGGAACTGGGTCTTTTTGAAAATCCTTTGACTAAAAGTGAGGATTATCCTGATTTCGGTTCGGAAAAATTTACCGAGAAAGCTCTTCAAACTGCATCTGAGTCTGTTACCCTACTCAAAAACGACGCCTCTGTTCTTCCATTGTTAAAAAACACACGGGTTCTGCTCGCAGGACCTGCAGCCAACAGTATGCGTCCGCTGAATGGTGGCTGGAGCTATACCTGGCAAGGTGCTTCGGACGATTTCGCAGCTGATTTGAATACTATTTTTGAAGCAATGCAGCTCAAAGCTGAAAAGCCTGAAAACATAACTCTTTTCGATGGTTTGACCTACGACAAAGGTGATTATCGCAGCGAGAAGATGAATGACTTTTCCGGTTTTGCAAAAATGGCTTCCAAAGTGGATCTGATACTTCTTTGTCTGGGTGAAAACAGTTATACCGAAACTCCCGGTAACCTCAACAATCTTGAAATCTCTGAAAATCAGCAGGAACTGGTAAATATTGCCGCCAAGACAGGAAAACCTGTCGTTCTTGTATTGATCGAAGGTCGTCCACGACTGATCAGCAAGATTGAGCCTCTTGCAAAAGGGATTCTGCAGGCATATCTGCCCGGAAATTACGGTGGTGATGCCATTGCCGCCATTATTTTCGGCGAGACCAATCCATCGGGAAAGCTGCCTTATACGTATCCCCGAAATCCAAACAGTCTCGAGCCCTACTACATCAAGTATTCTGAAGCATACGAAGCATCAGGAACACCTTCCGGAACTGAATTCAAGCCTCAATATGAATTCGGATATGGTTTGAGCTATTCGGAATTCGTTTACAGTGATTTACGCCTCGACAAAACCACATTTACAACGAATGAAATGATTCGCTGCAGCGTGACTGTGGAAAACAAATCGAAACGCGAAGGGAAAGAAGTGGTTCAGGTCTTTGTTTCGGATCATTATGCAAGTCTGACACCCTCGGTGAAAAGACTCAGAGCCTTTGAAAAGATCTACCTGCAGGCAGGTGAAAACAAGAGAGTTTCATTTGAAATTCCAGTGAGCCGACTGGCATTTGTGAATATGAAAAAACAGAAAATGCTTGAAAAAGGAACCTTTACGCTGCGTATCGGGCCATTATCAACGGATTTCTCATTGGAAGATTCAGCAATACTTCCATAGAATCAAAGTTTTCGGGTTTATTCGTTTAATCTGATTGTAAATGTTGTTCCGGTACCCGGGACAGATTCAACATGAATCGTAAACCCGTGAGCATCAATGATTTTCTTCACGATTCCAAGACCAAGTCCGGTTCCCTTTTCACCATAGGTGCCCATCGTGGTTTTGCGTGTAAAACCTGAAAATAACCGATCGCAGGTTTCCTGATCCATTCCCTGACCCGAATCGCTCACTACTATGCATTTAGATGTTGAGTCAATCACGAAGCTGAGGTGAATGGTTCCTCCCTCAGGAGTGAATTTCACTGAATTTCCTACCAGATTATTCAAGGCTTGTCCGAGCAGTGTTTCATCGGCTTCAAAAGCAAATCCTGTTGCAATATGGCTGATGAAATGAATGTTCTTTTCTTTCATTCGCACCGATTGCATCTTTTCGACATATTTGGCAAGATGCTTTGGATGAATGCTTTTCCGGCTCACCTTGAAATTCCCCAGTTCGAGATTCGACCACTGATACAACTTATCGTTGTAGTCAAGCAGACGGAGCATCTCATTTTTAATATCTGATAACAATTCTGATTGACCCTGATCCAGTTTCTTGATCAAGGTTTCGTCATCGAGCAACAGATCGGTCAGACCAATTACCGCACCAATCGGCGACCGCAGATCGTGCGAAATGATCGACACAAACTGATCCTTGAAATTGAGCAGTTCTTTCAGTTTTTTCTCTGTATTGGCCAGTTGATTAAGTGTTAAATGCTGTTCACGCGCCGTTTGGATAAAGTCATTGTTTAGATCCGACTGCTGATTTAATGGTCTGATCAACAAATAATTACGTTTTTCGTG
>CAZVKW010000081.1:0-14256 GCA_964627945.1 uncultured Lentimicrobiaceae bacterium | reverse complement strand
AGAGTGATGTGTATCCGGCTTCAGATTACAATAAAATCAAGGATTATTACAGCCGGATCGTATCAAAATTCAATGAAAAGATCGTTTTGGTGAAAACACCATAGGAATCTGAACAGTATGGAATACGAATTGTTTTCCTTTATTTGTCAGCTCAATTTCACAATTACGCATTGAGTAATCAATTCTTGCAAAAGAAATTTCTCTATTTTTATGTTTGGGTAAAATAGAAGAATATATTTTGCTCAACCTTGGTAAGGAGCAGAATTACAAAAAGTTACGAAAGATAAAATCACTGCCTCAAATAAAAACAAATTCCCGTTATTGGAATTCGTTCCATATTTGGCTAACCTATAACAGTTCTTGATAATTCGTATAATTCTCATTTTGTGTATATTATATCTTTGGCATCAGATTCGCAATATCTCTCGTGACCTAAATTACATAATTATGAAAAAAGTTAAATTATTGGGGTTTTTGATCGTTTTCACCCTCATTGCCGTAAGTTGCAATAAATATAATGATCCGATTCCTGAAGATAATGTTATTCATTCAGTGAATGATCTGGTTGTGCCGGCTGATTTCGACTGGAAAACTACCCAAACAATCACGGTGTCAGTTCAACTTCCTGAAAGTGGTGAAATTCAACCTCTAATTATCACCAACCGTGATGGAAGCAAACGCTATTTTAGGGGCTATCCTGAAGATGGTTCCAGAACCGTGAACACAAAAATTACGATTCCTTCCTATTTGAATGAATTAAGACTTACTTATAGTGGCACAACAGGACCAAATATGGTTTTTGTGAGCAGCGGAGTCCTTTCATACAATTTCAACAACACCACAAAGTCTGCAACTTCAGGTGGCCATGATGATTGCGATCTGGATGGCTTTATAACCTATTCAAAAGGAGGTTGGGGTGCCAGAAATGGTGAAGTGGCTGATCTGCGAAACGAGCATTTCGATGACGTATATCCCACAAATTTTGTAGTGGGCGATCCTGCACATTTCAAAATCACCTTTAATTCATCGAACGATGTTAAAAATTATCTTCCCGGTGGAGGAACTTCGAGGGTACTTATCCAAAACTGGACCAACCCAAGCGAAGATGATGAACTTGGAAATATGGCTGATCAGATTATAGCTGCACGATTAAACCGCGACTATAATGAAGCAGGATATCTTGGCGACAATCCTGATTTTACACTTGGTGAACTCGTTTTTGAAGACGGACCATTTGCCAATATGAGTGTAAATGATTTTCTGGCCATGGCAGAAATCGCTCTTGGTGGAGGTGGACTTAACGGTCATTCGGTGGAAGATTACAAAGATGCCGCAGAAAATATTATCGACAGTTTTCACGAAGGCGATAACGAACACATCCTTACCTGCCCGACAAATCCTGAACAGGAAGATCCATATATTGAACTTTCATCCAATTGCGCTGATCCTGATGTTGTTTTCATCATCACGAATACAGGAGATGGAGATATGACAAGTTCAAAAACATTTATACTCTATAAAAATAATGTTCAGATCGACAATGGTTCATTTCAGTTAGACGTAAATGAAACATATGATATTACCGAATCAGGGTACAATACGGATGAATTCAAACTTGTTGTTCAGACACCTGCACAAGGTCCATTAGAAGAAATTATTACCGCCTGTGGTGAAGAAGAGGATGATGATGATGATGACAATACCAGCGAACAACTTGCAGGAACACTCGCATACGAAGATTTGTGGCCTGGTAAAGGCGATTATGACTTCAATGACCTCATCATCGATTATGATTTTGTCGTTAACAAGAATTCACAGGAAGTAGTACAAAACATTACCGCAACCTTCGTTGTAAATGCTTTCGGAGCATCTTACCACAACGGATTCGGCTTTACTTTCCCAACTGTTTCTCCTGAAGATATCGTTTCGGTAAGCGGAACCAATGTTGTTAACAATACTGTATTCGATATTGCATCGAACGGACTTGAAAACGGACAAAGCAAAGCTACGATCATTGTTTTTGACGATGCACGCCGCGTAATGCCACAAACAACCGGTGGTATCGGGGTAAATACCGAACTAGCCTACGATTTTATTGATCCTGTCACGATCGTTGTAAATATCACCTTTGCCAACGGCGCTGTTACATACAGTCAGTTGAATATTGGCGATTTCAATCCGTTCATCACAGTGAACACAACGATTAACGATTCACCAGGTTCACGCGGACTGGAAGTTCACCTACCTGGTTATGAGCCTTCGGATCTGTTTGATGAATCCTATTTCGGTCAACTGGATGACAATTCATCCTTTGCTACAGGAAGTTATTTCGTTACTGAAAACAATCTCCCATGGGCAATAAATATTGCCGAAGGATTCGATTGGGTGATTGAATTTCAGGATATTACAGGTGCTTACAACCATTTTGCCGAATGGGCACAAAGTGGTGGAATCAACTATGCTGACTGGTATCTCGATAGTAACGGGTATCGCAATAACAGCATGATTTACCCTACACAGATCGGCAACTAAACAAGCAAATTACATTTTCATAATTTGGTCAGGCAAATACTTCTTCTGTCGAAAGACGGTTGAAGTATTTGCTTTTTTACTATTTCCTTACAGTGAGCGGCAACGATTTCCGGATAATATTCGCGTCTAAACGGTCCATCCTTATTGGCTTTTCGGAATCAAACATTTTTCCCAACAATGCTTCGTATGATTCTACTTTCTGAAAATCAGTAAGTTCAGTAAACTGAAATCGCAAGGAATCATGACTGATCGTTGGATACATACTTTGAAAAGCCGGAGTGATCTCCGGGAGAAGAATAGTTTTGGATGTGTCGGAAGCAAACACCTTCCATTCATAATGCATCAGGGCATAATCCACAAACTGCCAGTCGGCTGTCACCATATCAAAGGTTCCATTACTTTCAATTCTCAGTTTGTTTTGTAAAGGCTGCATCGAAAGTATTTCAGCATCAGGCCTGATAAATTCTGTCGGAATATTCCCTTCGGTAAACTGAAACCATGAAATATCAGACAAATAGGTTTCCTGCAACATGATTTGGGTCTGGTAGTAATTAAAATGATCCGGTGGGTAATTCAATTGAATACTATCACTTACAAAACCTTCACTCAAGGTGTAATCAAGGATGAGTGGAGAAGATGAATTCAAATCGTTTTCATTGTAGCCAAATAGCTTTGCTTCAAAATTTTCGACCGGCATTGGAAATGAAACCTTTTTACTTTCGGTTGGGAGGTTTACGGCCATATCTGCTGTATAATCACCAAACACAAGACAATCAGGCATATACTTAAAATACTGTCCGGTATCCGTCCGTATTTTGACATAAAGATCAGCTGGAGAATCATATATTAGTAAAGCCCGCTTTGTTTTATTGAAAGTCAGCGTATAATAGCCGGGAGTGGCATACAGAATCGGTCCGCTCAGATCAGGAACGTTTTCGAGCGAGACATGCGCTGTGGCGATTGTATCCAGCCGACTGCCCCGCAAAGTCCATTCAGAGCCTTTGTCCACCTGGGTATAGGTGTTGATATGCACCCGCAAGCTGTGCCAGTATGGTTCAGAACTGACGACTGTAACCATCATCTTATCCGGAACGGACTGCCCTGTAGCAGCGAAAAGCTCATAAGTTTCATTGGAAACGCACATTGTATCGAGAATGGTTTTCCCCGTCTCATCCGAGAGAAACACGATCACCGGCAGTTGCTCGTGTACGAACCTATCGGTAAAGTGCAATGTAATTATCGGAACAGCTTGCTGAGGCTTGTTGTCGTCTTTTTTACAGGAGTTAATGAGTATCAATAAGACGAATAGCAGAACAAATGATACATTTTTCATGGTTGACTGAAAGATTCGGTAAGGCGTTTTGCTTTTGAAGCTGCTCCCAGATCAAAATCCCGGGTAAGTCCAATGGCTACTGAGTAGGCCGGGGTGAGTTGTTTCCCGTTGTAATTTTTAAACACCGGAATATCCGTCATCAATGAAATATTCCATTTTGAAGCGACAGCATAATTGAGTTGCGGGGATAGGATCATCAGCAAATTCCCTGAATTAGCACGTTTCACACCTGTATCTTCATCTTTCCAGCGGTATTCACTTCTTAGTTGAAGCAATGCCAGAAAATTCTTTGCGATAAGCCGTGAAACAAAAACAGAGTTCACGAGGATGTCACCATATTTATAATCCAGTTTATCGGCAAAATTGTGATCAAAACGATTGATGGAGAAAAGTCTCATTTTTGCTTGCGGGAAACCTTTGCTGATGAAGAACATCCCCGAAACAGCAAAAGCATTGGTGGATGGCTGCACATCGCGTGATAACTGTACATTATCAATCATTTGCGGATCGCGACTGAATGGATATCTGAATCCTGCTCCGAGGGTAAGTTCAAATTGCTTTGCAGGTCTCACCAAAGCACCATATTTCAATATTACACCTCCGGTTGAAAGACCTGAACCTTTTTCGGTATAATCGATCGTCTTGAATACCTGTGTCTTATTAAAAAAATAACCAAAATCGGTTTCAACCGTTAAACGTTTGGTCATCCCATATGCCAGACTGATTCCCGAAAAATTATAGTTGGATGATTCCAGCTGATTGTTGGTTGTGGTCTTAGATGTGCCTTCGAAATAGGTGTTGGAAAAATTATGCCGGTAATACGCAATGGCTCTCAGGCTGTTTTTATTCAAAACACCAACATACACTGAAGCTCCAACAGGGCTGCCTGTTGAGCAACATTGGGAAAGGGCAGACTTAAAGGAAAACAAAACTATCAGAGCCGACAGGGCAATAATGGCTCTACTTGACATTGATTGAAATTACTTTGCTTTCAGCATGGCCCTGATCATCTTTCACTTCGCAGCTGATTGTGAAGGTGTCTGAATGGCATACTGTCCATTTCACACTTGCGCCACTTCCGATAAAGGAACCGTAACTGGCTGTCCAGCGATAGGTTAGACCACTTCCTGTGGCGCTGGCCGTGACGGTAGTTATTCCATTGATTGGCAGAGCGGTATCCTGAGATACCAGACTCACAAACTTGAATTCCTTGTCTGTTGTATTATCAACTGGATCAACAGATGATTTGCTGCATGATATTATCAACACAACAGATAAAACGGCGAAAAGGCTCAATATTTTTTTCATAATACTTCATTCTAGAGGGACAAAAATATATGAAAACAAATACGAAACAAAAATAACAATGAAAATATCTGATATTTTTTCAATATCCCTATTCAGGTTTCACCCAAATTAGCTTCCAATCAGTGCCATACATCGTAAAAGTAAGCCAGTAAGTCTTTTTAACCACCTTGGTTGTTGTCCCAGTCTGGTAGAAAGAATATGTTGTTTCACCTGTCGATTCTGCATTGATTTTCTCAGCAGCAGCAATCAGCTCAGTGAATTCAGCATACACAGGATCGGTTAATACATTCAGTCCGATTTCCTCACTATCCTGATCATACAGCACTTTCCCGCCTTTTTCCATCACCCACATTTCGTAGGTCTGATTTTTAACCAATGGAGCTATCAACCTTCCGAGAATTTCTTCAGGAAGAAAAAGCGCTGTAATTCCTCCAAGCACTTCACCGCTGTTCACAACAGGGTGAAAATCAACCGCCGCCCAAAAATTCTCTACGGCATAGAAACTACTGCTTAATACAGGTAGTTTTGTCTGATATCCCTGAATAATATGGCTTTGCGTGCTGATATCAGCCCCCTGAGTGGGATAATAAAGCGGTGGTTCAATGATTTTCATGATACCCTGTGGGGTGATGTAAGAAAACTCGACCACAAAAGTAGTCTCGCCGAACAATGACTGCATTTCGGTGCGAATCGCTGCAGAATCATTGATCTTTGCAATCAGATTGGAAGCACTCGCTGAGAGATCAGTGTTGAGTGAATTAAAGGATGCAGTCAATCCTGTGTTTAGAGTAGAAAGTTGTTCCGGGAAAAAGGGGTTTTCATCTTTGTTACAAGCAGCAAAAAGCAGCAAAAAGATCATCCCAATCAGAAGAAGATGTGTTTTCATTTTTTTCATTTTAAGGTAGATTTATATGAATATGATTTTATACCAAACCGATGAAGATCCTGAAAATTGCCAAATCACAATATGCTCAAAGGTAAACAATTACAAAATCATTTGCAAGATGGCAATGATGCTGTTTCATAGATTCGTTTACTATTCATTTTTCAAAATAGAAAAGGCAGGAATTAAAATAATAATCCGTTTTCTGGCGGTAAGAATTCCTTTTCATTCTGGCAGAAAAGCTTTTGATCCTGCTCCTTAGTTGATTTCGAAAGTCAGTTCAGGACAGTTTTAGAGATACTTTACTCCTTGTATAACAGGATATTATCTCAGGCACTATCTTATCCTGGTGGAAATAGAAAACTCTGTATTTTGTTTAATCTCTAAATGAAAGTGATCAAATTATTGATTCCGAATTTCATTTCGAGTACCTTTATCCTCTGTTTAGTGTCCGTTAAGGAAGGACGTACATAAAAGGATTGCTGGTAAACAGAAATAAATCTGTATCGAAATGAAAACAGTAAACTGTGATTCATTTAGAATAAAGAAACCGAAATGAGCATAGAACTTCAAGGTCAGGAAAGACCACTGAAAATATTAGTTGTTGACGACGATGTTGCCTCAAGAATGGTACTTACTGTTTCATTAAGAAAATACGGCAACACAGTAATCCTTGCCAATTCAGGAATTGAAGCCGTTGAGATCTGCCGTAACCAGCCAGATCTTGATTTGGTTCTGATGGACATCAGAATGCCCGATATGGATGGATATGAGGCCTCACAGGAAATCAGAAAGTTTAACAAAGATGTGGTGATTATTACGCAAACATCCAATGAATATACAGGCGGAAAGCTGAAAGCAGTTAAAGCAGGTGGCAACGACTATATTTCAAAACCTATCAACATTGTTGAGTTGAAAAGAATGATCGACAGGCATTTTTATTCTTAAAACGATTGCTCTTACTTTTTTTATTTCATGAGTCAATAAAAAAATCCCCGAAACTTTCGCTCCGGGGATTGGGTTATGAAAAACCGTCAACTTACAACACAACCAATCGTTTATTGACAATTATTCCATTTCTTTCGAACCTGAGCAGATAAATGCCCGGTTTGATATGTTTGATGTAGTATTCAACGTCCATCGTATTGAATTCTGAGGTTTCAACAACCAGTCCTGCGGCATTGATCAGCGTCACTTTGACCTTCTCTGTGTTTTCAGGAATGGTGATGATCAGCTTATCAGTGGCAGGGTTTGGATATACCATCACTTCAAATGCATCTTCAGTATTGATTACCACATTTTCATCATCCGAATCTTTCAAATAAGCAACGACCTCAGCATGATCGATCCAGGCAGTTGTTGTGCGGCCTGAAACAGCATTCTCAGTGAAGAAACCTACATTGATGCAGTTGTTCATCGCCACAGTGGCTGTATAGCGCCTGATCCAAGTTGTACCATCGTAAGAGGTGTAAATCTTGAAAGTATTACTGCTCGTGCGTTGGATCTTCATCCAGTGGATATTTGGAATGTTCTGCGTTGTATTGGAGATATTGCCGTTTGTTGTGCTTCGTACGCCAATATTCGCAATCGGATTATACAGCTTGGTTTTGAACAAGACAGTTTTAGCACCTGAGGCATTGCTTTCGCGCATCATCACACCAGCCCAGCCACCGCTGGCAATATCCGATAGGCGGACAATCACTGTTCCGTTGCCACAGAGTTGCTGATAAACAAAATGCATTACATCATTGGTAGGTGTGGAAACTCCTTTGCTGGTGACCCTATACGTGCCATCGTTTGTGCAATAAGAATACCAAACTGTGCCATTGGCTGAAGAATTTGTATTGGCATGCATCCATGGAGGCTGTAGTTCTCCCCCTTCTTCAACGGTAACGATACAATTATCCGTTGCAGTATTGTTTGATCCATCTGTAACCGTTAAAGTAACTGAATTTGCCCCCAGATTGGAACAGTTGAAAGTTGATTTACTCACTGACAAACTATAACTGCAGTTATCGGAACAACCATCGTCAATTGCGCTTCCGGTAAGGCTTGCATTTCCATATGGATCAAGATAAATTGTGATGTTTTTTGCAATAGCAACAGGATGAATTGTATCAAATATATGTACTGTGAAATTTTCAGTATCCGCATTCCCAGCGCTGTCAGTAACGCTAAGGATTACCGTATTATCACCAAGATCGTCGCAGCCGAAGTCATATTTGTTAAGCCCGAGCGATGCAATACTGCAATTATCCGTACTTCCGTTGTTCGCCTGATTGGCTGTGATACTGGCCGTTCCGTCGGCATCGAGGTAAACGTTCAGATCATTGGCCTGAACTGTTGGTTTCTCAGTTTCAATGCTGATTTTCCATACTCCATCTGATGCAGCGAAGATAATATTACAGGTCTCATCTTTGGCCATTCGGCGATACCAGATCGTATCCGTTACATTGCCCGGTGGGTTGTAAATGGAATCGTTTGCACCTAAAATGTTACTGAAACCGCTGGTTCCGTTTGTCGTACTGCTCTGCCACTGATAAGAAATGAGTCCATCGCCACCGCTTGCCTTCAGTAAATTGCTGATTTTAGCAGGATCTCCGTTATAGCAGATTGTTTCACCATCCGCTAATATACTCCCGGCACTGAAAGCACTTCTGACATTTACCTGAAATACGCCGTCAGAAGCTGTATAATCTCCGGCGCAGCTTTCGTCCATGGCCAAACGCCTGAACCAGCTGGTAGTTGTAAGCCCGCTTTGCGGGTTATATACAGAGTCAGTAGCAGAAATAATATCGGTGAAGCCAGCAATGCTGCTGCTTGTGCTGATTTGCCATTTGTACAAAATGGAATTATCTCCTCCACTGGCCAGTTCCAGACTGCTTATATTTTCGGGGTCACCACCATAACATATCGTATCATCAGTGGCAGAAATGCTTCCGGCAATGAATCCGTCCCTGATGGTAACTGTGGCATCCGACGAATTGGCTGTGGAACACGGTCCGCTCTGAACAACAGCACGGTACTTTGTTGTAGCCGTTAGATCGGTGGCGATAAGCGTTGCAGTGGTATCAGACACATCAGTAGCTGAAACCCAGTTATCCGTCGATTTTTGCCATTTCACAACCGTTCCGGTATATCCCGAAAGGCTAAGTATTGTTGAATTGATACCCGAACAGACAGTATCTGATCCAAAAACGCTACCTCCGACTGAAAGCGGGAAAACGCTGACAGTGGCCGTGGTAGAATTTGCTGATGAACATTCGCCACTCTGCACAACCGCCCGGTACTTTGTTGTAATAGTCAGATTGCTAGCAGTTAGTGTTGAAGTTGTATCTGATACATCAGTAGAGTTTGTCCAGTTGTTGGTCGACAACTGCCACTTCAGCACTTTTCCTGAATGTCCCGAGAGTGTTAATACAGTACTGTTGGTACCCGAGCAAACATTTTCAGAACCTGAAACAGAGCCACCAACAGAACCAGGCAGCACATATACATTCTGAACTCCTGCTGCAACGCCTTCGCAGCCATTGGAATTCTGGTAATTAACGCTTACGCTCTCATCTCCTGCCATATCCCAGGTTACCGTCACTGTATTGTCGGAAGTGTCGCCGCCTGAGGTGATTGTACCACCTGCTGAAACAGTCCAGGTATAGTTAGACTTTCCGGCTTGTGTAGTGTAAATATTTCCTGAATCTCCGGAACAGATTGTATCTGATCCGCTTACAGTAGGAATAGGCGGCGCTAAGGCTGTTACATTTTTGACTGTGGAACTCAATGCATTGCAGCCATATTCATTATCATAGTTCACACTCACTGTCCGCACTCCTATCGTATCCCAGGTAACCGTTAACGTATTATCAGTGGCAGTACCTCCCGCAGTAATGGTTCCACCTGAGGAAATTGACCATACATAATTGGTCTTTCCTGGTTCGGTTGAATACACTTTATCAGGATGAGTCACGCAGGCTGTATCTGGTCCTGACAGACCAACCACCGGCAATGGGCCTACCCCAACAGTCTTTATTGTTGGCGTGGCTGCTGTACAACCAGCCGTATCTGTATAAATTACAGTAACATCATGAAATCCGATCGTGTCCCAGCTAATGGTAATGGAATTCGTACCTAAACCATCATTGATAGTTCCTCCGGAGGTCAGTGTCCACGTATAAGCACTTTTTCCGGCTTCGGTAGTGTATTCCATTGATCCTGTGCTTTCGCAAACGGCAATTTCACCTGTGATCGCAGGGACAGGCAATGGTTTAACGTATACATCCTGGACTCCTGCCGCAACGCCTTCGCAGCCATCAGAGTTCTCGTAGTTCACACTGACGGTCTGGTCGCCTGAATCATTCCAGGTGACAGTCGCGGTAGAATCGGTGGAAGTGCCACCCGCAGTGACGGTACCACCCGCAGATACAGACCAATTATAGTTACTCTGTCCGGCCTGTGTTATATATTTACTACCTGCTACTCCTGAGCATACTGTTGCAGGTCCTGCAACAGTCGGAACCGGTGAAGATATCACTGAAACATCCTTTTCTGTCGCGCTGACTGCCAGACATCCGGCGACTGAGGTGTAATTTATGCTTACACTCTGGGCACCTGAGGTATTCCAGGTAACCGTCACACTGCTGTCAGCAGAAGCACCTCCGGCAGTGATCTCACCTCCGGCAGACACATTCCAAACATAATTGCTCATTCCGCCATCGGTGGAATATATCTGGCCTGCAATATCTTTACAAGCTGTTTCCGGTCCGCTAAGTGCTGGAACCGGCAGAACAGAAACATTCACGGCTTTTTCTGTTGCTGTGCTTGCACTACAGCTGTTGGCATCTGTATAATTTACGCTTATACTCTGGGCACCTGAGGTATTCCAGGTAACTGTGACCGAACTATCGGCTGAACCGCCACCAGCGGTAATGGACCCTCCGGCGGAAACAGTCCAGACATAGGCTGTTTTTCCTGTTTCGGTTGAATATACATTTCCTGTTGAACCTATACACACTGAGGCAGAGCCTGTAATAACAGGAACCGGCAACGAAAAAATATCTGCGGTTGTTGTGGCAATGATTGTGTCAAGGACGTAATTCGATGCTCCGGCACCGCCCAACGATAAGCCGCTGGCCGTGACGGTTTTAGCCGTTCCGGCTGTTGAATCTGCGAAAACGGATGAACTTACGGAAAGGCTGACATCTTCGGCTCCAATAACACCAGTAAGCGTCTGGCTGATAAGGGTAGCAGTATCGGACCCGTCATAACATTTGTCGTTGGCAGTCACAACAGGGGTGAGTGGCTTGGGTTTGATTGTGAAAACGGGCGTAAGACTTAATGTGAGGGTATAGTTTGAACCTGCATCCAGTGTTCCCATCTTGAAATCATAGCTATTAACATTTTCACCTGTATTGCGCTCCATCAAACCCGTAATTGTATCCAAACCAAGCAATGAAGGAGACAAAGTAAAGGTGAATGGAGTTGGGTCGCTGCTGCCGTAAATCTTGGATTGACCTGTATCGGCTAATACAGTGATAGGCTTAGGGTGAATCGTAAGAATACGGTCGGTACGTCCTTCGCAATAGGTTGTATCACCCGCCTGGATGGCTGAAATGGTACAAAAGCCCGCCTTAAGAAGATTGATTGTGTTTCCATTGGCCCCCTCACAGCTTGCAATAGTTGTATCAGAACTGCTGAATATGACCGGATTACCTGATGCACCTCCGGTGGCAGAGACTGTGAAAGGAGCATCTCCCCAAGTTTTTGCATCAATTGTTTCGAAAGTGACCAGTTGGGGCAGACAATATTCACCCACGCCAAAGTTGCTGAAACTGGTAAACGGAATTGTATTTGTATAGTTAGGACTTGAATAGGTGATATTATAATCAATATTCGTTATGCTGTCACCTTTGATCATCTTCTTTGTTCCGGAGGGCGAAAAACCTTCTGCGTTAAGTGTCAGCTTATATGAAAAATCTGTACCTCCACTTTGACTGATTTTCCAGTACCGGTCATCAAAAAACGTGACGTTCACAGGGGGAGTCCCCGGCATCAGCGATTCAAGCTGCTCGGCAAGTACCGTGCTGGTTCCGGTTAAGGAGGAGAAATTTAGCGACAAAGGCCGGTAATTTCCTCCTTTCCCGAGTGGAAAAGCAATATCAGAACCGGTGACTGAAATCACCCGGGCCAGTTTACCATTCACATAAGCACCTGATGATGCTCCGCTCACAGATCCGTCGAGACCGATGGTAAGTATGTTGAGACCCGTGGTGATAATTCCATTTTGAAAGCTGAGCAGGTTGTTCACCTGCACATTGCTTCCCATGGTGACCCCGTTGCTGTTGTTGAGGGTCAGCTTATCGAACAGGAGGGTGGCGGTGCTGCTTCCGCCCAGGGTCTGGGCGGCTGACCCGTTCAGGATCACCTCGCTGCCGGTTACCGGAGTGGTGAATACACCCGCTGCCGCGACATTATTGGTCAGGTTACCCCCGAGCCGGAGCGTTCCCGATAACAGAACCGCTCCATCACCCCCGCTGGTTTCGTTTCTGAGATTTCCGGTGCTACCGTTGATGTGCACTACAGCTCCTGATCCGATCACGATCTTACCACCATTGTTGTAAATGCCCTGGGCATTTACCATTACCGTGATAAGGAGCGATAAAAATGTAAGTTTCAGTCGTATTTTCATGGTATTTTTATTTTATGCTAAATAAATAATCATCTGAATTTTTAATACAGTAAGTCATTAATCCTTTAAGCAACGCACCGAAAGGCCTGCCGATTTATCCATAGGTCCGGGAGAGAGTGAGGAACTTGAATTACCCATTAACCAGACACCGCCATTTATATCGCTGTCGTTGGTTGAAGTCCACAGCCAGAGGTACGATTTAAGGTCCCAGAAGTAGCTGTTGTCCGCTCTTTTCCTTCCTGCTCCGAGAGCGGTGAAGCCGGTATAGTTATTTCCGTTGTCAGAGGGATTGGCGGGGGTATTCCAGTGTCCGTAAGAAGAGTTCTCCCTCATGCATAGACTCTCTTTATGCTGGCCCATGGTGGGAGTTGATACGGATGATATTGTACCTTTCAGGGTCCAGTATTCATCGGTTGTCGGGATGTGCCAACCGGGAGGGCATAACCCCTGCACATTGCCTGACGGGGCAGGGCTCCACGTAGCTGTATTGGTTGCCCCGTTCAGGTATTGAACCAATTCGCCCCACTGGTAAAGACCTCCGTAGATGCCGCAATTTACCTCGTCATTATCGTAGCAATATTTTTCCACCACGGAATTGTTGGCCTGGTTGGTGGTATTGTTGACCATCGTGCCCACGTTGAGGTTCTCTTTCATCCAGCACTGTGTGCCGATTTGCAGGGTATTGTAGGTAACCCCGCCGTAATCAACGGTGGCCGGTGTGCATGGGCCGGCCTGGGTAAACTGTATGAGGATGGTATTCATCCAATCCCCGCAGTCAACCCACACATAAGTCATCTGAACGGTAAGGGGGGGGAGGCCTGTTTGGATATAGGTAAGATTGGTGCCGACCGAAACGGATGTCAACAAATTATTTGTGGAACCCCACCTGTAACCGGGTGCACCTGTCACTGCCTTCCATTTCCATGTGATCGAAGTCGGGGTAACAGGTCCTTTGGAAGTGTCGGGGTAGGCGGTTGATGTCTGGGTACTCTGGGCTAGTGTTACAGCGGCGGAGATCCCGGAGTTCTGGTACGCCCAGAGATAACGGGTATAAGGCGAATAGCAGTTCAGTCCTGTTTCGTTGTAGCTGAGCACGTTGCCAAGATCGGTGGCTGTCGAGTAGTTGTTTGTGGTGCCGAATTTATATCCCGCTACCGGGGTTGCGGGGCTCTGCCATATCCAGTTAATGTTGAACGACCCGGCAGTATGTGTCCCGGCTACAGGGGCATCAATGATGCTCTCCTGGTAAGTTCTCCATTTGGAGTTGGAGAATATGGACAAGGCGCCGTCAATACCACAGTCGGTACAGAAAACCATCAGGCCGACCGGAGGATTTTCAATCGCATCGCGCTGCGTTGCGGTCATGCGGGGTATGAGCACTCCCGTATTGCTGGATTTTACATCCAGCATGGCTTTGGTATCGGGAACTGAACCATCAGCGTTGATGCCTACATTCTGGGAAAAACCTGCCATTGCCGTCAGCAGCAGGAAAAGGATTGAAAGGATTGCTGTTTTCAT
>CAZVKW010000080.1:12388-14322 GCA_964627945.1 uncultured Lentimicrobiaceae bacterium | reverse complement strand
CTCAGGCTGACAGCGATTTTTACTTCTTTCTTTTTACTTCGTTCTTCCGTCTCCAGTCTTCTAACCCACCCCCACTTCGACAAGCTCAGTGGTCGGTATTCAGTCCCAAGTTTTTCTAACTTCGGTCTCCGGTCTTCCGACTTCCAACCTTCCATTTCGACAAGCTCAGTGGTCGGTATTCTGTCCCACGTTTTTCTAACTTCGGTCTCCGGTCTTCCGACTTCCAACCTCCCACTTCGACAAGCTCAGTGGTCGGTATTCAGTCCCACGTTTTTCCGACTTCGGTCTTCCGTCTCCGGTCTTCCAACTTCCAACCTCCCACTTCGACAAGCTCAGTAGTCGGTATTCTGTTCCATGTTTTTCTAACTTCGGTCTTCCGTCTCAGGTCTCCCGACTTTTCTCTCTTCACTCTTCACTTTTTAACGCCCTCCAAACCAAATCTGACTCAAAACCTTTCTGTATGGCATAACGGGCAGTTTTCATCTTCCGGATGGCTAAATTAGCGCCTTTTGCCTTGTAATGATCAATAATATATTGTAGACGTTCAAGATATTCAGTTTCATCGAGTTCGTCCAATGCCTGTTGGATAGTCGATTTGTCGATTCTTTTCATCTGTAGCGACATCCTGATTTTGTTCTTTCCCCAGAGGTTCGACCGGAGTTTCCCTCTTGCAAAGGAAGCTGCAAAGCGCTGTTCGTTGAGCAGCGATTCTTCGAGTAGAATCGCGATGATACGTGAAATTTCTTCTTCAGTTGCATCAGAAACACGCATTTTTTCCTTCACATCGGCAATACATCGCTCCTGATAATCACAGTAACGACGGGCTTTATCGAGATGTTTGAGGAAGTTCTCGGTCATGTTTGGAAGAATACCAGATTTTTATGGATTCGTGAAACCTTTCAATGTAACGTCAAATATCAGAACGGAGTTGGCCGGAATTTTTCCGGCTGAATTGCTCCCGTAACCAAGTGCCGAAGGAATCAGCAGTTTGATTTTTCCGCCTTCCCCGATGAGTGGAATACCTTCTTCCCAGCCCGCGATCATCGAATCGAGATCACCGGTGAAATTGGTGCTCTGGTCGAAAATCGTTCCGTTAATCAGTTTACCTACATATGCAACATTGATTTCAGCATCAGATGCAGGTTTTTCAGCCCCTCCGGCAACGGAAATAATATAATACAGACCTGATTCGGTTTTTGTGGCAGTGAGATCGTTATCGGCCAGATATCCGGTAATCGCGGCATCATCAAGTTGTGCCTGTGTAACAACCTGTTTTTCACCACAGTATGTTAGTGAAAAAGCCAGAAGGAAAATTGAGATCAGTTTACGCATTTTGTATTTAGTTTTCTTGTTGTATCAGTTTTTGAACCAAAGCAGGAAGATGTTGTGCAGCGGTGCCCCGGATGATTTCGATTTTTCGTCGTGATTGTGGTTCCGCTTTCGGATCAACAAGATAGACAGGTTTTCCGAACGGAACATATTCAATGAGCATCGCTGCCGGATAAACGACCAGAGATGTTCCCACAACGATCATGATATCAGCTGTTTCGGTGATCCTGACGGCGGTATCGAACATCGGGACCTGTTCGCCAAACCACACAATATGCGGTCTGAGCTGTGAACCGTCCTCGCAAACATCACCCATTTTTGTTTCCCAGTTGTCGGGTGTATAGATCAGGTTTGGATTTTTGGTGCTTCGAAGTTTTGAGAGTTCGCCATGCAAATGCAAAACGTTTTTCGAACCGGCACGTTCGTGCAGATCATCCACATTCTGCGTGATCACATGCACATCAAAAGCCTTTTCCAGCTCAACGAGGGCTTCATGGCCGGCATTGGGTTTCGTTTCACGCATCTGTTTGCGTCGTTCATTGTAAAACCTGAGTACCAATTCCGGATTGCGCTGCCATGCTTCAGGCGTTGCAACATCCTCAATA
>CAZVKW010000080.1:10593-12288 GCA_964627945.1 uncultured Lentimicrobiaceae bacterium | reverse complement strand
AGATCCACTTCGATGATTTCTTCGATACCGCTGCGGCCCAGTTTTACTGGAACACCGAGATAAACATCTTTCAGTCCGTATTCGCCCTGGAGAAGCGTACAAACCGGGAAAATCTTTTTCTGATCATCCACAATGGCTTCCACCATCTGTGCAGCAGCAGCGCCCGGAGCGTACCAGGCTGATGTACCCATCAGGTCGACGAGTTCACCGCCACCTTTCTTGGTGCGTTCAACAATTTTATTGAGTTCTTCGGTGCCTAAGAGCTCAGTCACCGGGATACCGGCGATGGAGGTATAGCGCGGAAGTGGAACCATGGTATCGCCATGACCACCCATGAGCAGGGCGTGAACATCGGAAGGTGATACATCAATTGCTTCGGCCAGGAAGGCACGGTAACGGGCAGTGTCGAGTGTTCCGGCCATTCCGAATACCTTGCGTGAAGGTTTGTTGCTTGCCAGATAAGCGGCATAGGTCATCACGTCGAGCGGATTCGAAACGATGATGATGATGGCATCTGGTGAATACTTGATGGCTTTTTCCGTTACATCCTTCACGATGGCGGCGTTGGTTTTTATCAAATCATCGCGCGACATTCCGGGTTTACGGGGTAGACCGGAAGTGATGACAATCACACCCGAACCTTTGGTTTTCAGATAATCATTTGTTGAACCTACAACCCTGGTATTGAAGTGGTTGATGGGAGCTGTCTGCCAGATGTCAAGTGATTTACCTTCGGCAATCCCTTCTTTAATATCCACCAGAACAACCTCCTTGCACAGGTTTTTGTGCGCGATCACGTTGGCGCAGGTTGCCCCTACGTTACCGGCTCCGACTACAGTGATTCTTTCCATTTTTTTGCTTTGTTTTAGTTATATGAAGATTTATGCAATGTCAAACGCGATTTTCCACAAATATAAAAGAATTTGTTTCAATATAAATCAATTACGGAATTTGGTATTGTAAATCCAATATTCGCCTCTAATCCAAATTACAGTTGTTACAAGTTCCTATTTATCAGTTAATTATTGGTAATCGTCCCGGTGTGTAGGGAAGTTTCATTTCATCCATTTTCGATTCAATCTGACTGAGTGCTGCATCAATGGACTTCAGTTGCTGGCTCAGCGTCGGAATTTGTTTAAGAATGATGTCATAATTCATTTTCATTGTGGCTGTTGGCTCGGTAAGTGTTGACCAGCAGGCTTCGAAAATGGCACCGAGGCGGTAATTGACCGACACTTGTTCTGGCGGAACTTCCTCGAAACTTGCCTTCACCGGCGAACCATTGAATGTAAACAGAATATCTTTCAGCTGATGATCTACTTCAGTTGTTTTCTGGAGGAGAGCAGCGGTGTTTTCATTCGATAACTGAAGGCTTTGTCGGATATTGTTGTTTCGGTTTTTCATTTCGTTGGTGAATTTCTCGGTTCCGTCAATTTTAAGCCAGAGATCATAAATTTCTTTCATGAAACTGATCATCTGTTTACTGTCCTGATCTTTCAGAGAGGACTGATTCAGCACAACACAATTGAAATCGACCGGACCGGCAAGCTGTGAAAGTGTTCCGTTGTGATCCATTTCCAGACTTACGCTGTATTTCCCGGGAAGCGCGGGGAAGCCATCACCCTGATCAGCTGTTAACTTAAATTCGTTTCCTGTCTGTGCTCCTGTCATTCCATAGCGCAAAGACCAGTTGAT
>CAZVKW010000080.1:0-10493 GCA_964627945.1 uncultured Lentimicrobiaceae bacterium | reverse complement strand
GCTGAAACTTCACGGAGCGGACTGTAATTGTCCATGATATAAAATCCACGGCCAAAAGTGGCAATTACAAGATCATTTTCGCGTTTCTGAATGGCAATATCGCGCACGGCAACATCGGGCATTCCATTGGTCAGTTTTGTCCACATACTACCGCCATCCACACTGAAATAAAAGCCGAATTCTGTTCCGCAAAACAAAAGATCAGCATTCACAAAATCCTGTGCAATGGTATGAACCGTTTCGTTCGGAAGATTTGAACTAATTGAATTCCAGGTATTTCCTTTGTCCTTGCTTACCAGAACATATGGTTTGAAATCATCGTTTTGCAGATTGCTGAATGTTGCATAAACCACATTTTCGTCGAAGGAAGAGGGGAGAATATCGGTCACAAATGAATAGGCCGGAACACCAGGGAAATTGTCGCAACGACGCCAGTTTTTACCATCGTCTTCGGTAATCTGAATCAGACCATCGTCGGTACCGGCAAATACCATTCCGGCTTTCAAAGACGATTCAGCCAGTGAAACCACGGTTCCCCACTGTGAGGTTGAAACATCTTTCATCACTGCATCGGCAGGCCAGTGTTTGCCCATGACTTTGAACTGATTGCGGTCTTCGTTGCGAGTGATATCCTCACTGATAACCTGCCAGCTTTGTCCGCGATCATCGCTTTTGAAAATCTTGTTGGCACCAATATACAGCCTTGTTCCACTATGCGGACTAAGAATGAATGGGGCGTCCCAGTTCCAGCGGTAATGCAGTTCACTTTCGCGTGGTTCAGGTTTGATCTTCACACTTTCGTTGCTTTTTTTGTCGTAACGATAGATATTTCCATATTGATAAGCTGAGTAAACGATGTCGGTATTATCAGGTTCAATGGCTTGCCAAAAACCATCGCCTCCCAAAGTAACAAGCCATTCGTCGCTTGTGACACCGCCGTTTTTCATATTACGTGACGGTCCGCCAAAGCTGTTGTTATCCTGTGTTCCACCATAAACCCAGTAGAACGGATAGGTATTGTCAACATTAACCCGGTAAAACTGCGTCACGGGAAGATTGGATTTGAAAATATAATTTGCGCCATTATCGAATGTTTCGTACACACCACCGTCACCACCGATCATCCAGTGCTGGGTGTCAGTTGGTTCGATCCAGAAGGCGTGATCATCCACATGGCGGTTGTTCAGACCAAGATCGGTCCATGTTTTTCCACCATCGTGCGAAACTTTTGAAACAGTTTCTACTGAGAAAATGGTGTTTTCATCCGTTGGATCGCAGTAAATTTCGTTATAATACTGGCCGAGACTGGTATAAGAACTCATTTTTTCGAAAGAAGCACCGCGGTCAGTCGAACGGAAAAATCCGCCGGCATCATTGGCCGCTTCTATGATGAGGTAAATGATGTCAGGATTTGTTTTCGGGATAGCGATTCCCATGCCGCCCATATCTGCTCCGGGAAGTCCGTTGGTGAGTTTGTTCCATGTTTTACCAGCATCTGTCGATTTGTAAAGTGCCGTTTCAGGTCCACCGCCGATTTTGGTGAAGAAATGTCTGCGTCGTTGTTCCGAACTTGCATACAAAACATCCGGATTCCGTGGGTCGAAAATAACATTGTTTACACCAGTATTTTCACTGATATTCAATACTTTATTCCATATTTTTCCACCATCTTCGGTCTTGTAGAGTCCGCGTTCGCCTCCCGGCCCCCAAACAGAGCCTTCAGCGGCAACATAAACAACATTTGAATTGCGTGGATCAATCCTGATCATCCCGATCTGACGCGATTCTTTCAAACCCATATTTTTCCAGGATTTTCCACCGTCTTCGGTCTTATACACACCGTTTCCGTAGCCGAGGGCGCGTTGATGGTTATTTTCACCCGTTCCGGCCCAAACGACCCGGCTGTTGTTTGGATCCATAGCCAGACAACCGATTGAATATACTCCATTATTGTCGAAAACAGGCTGGAATGTGGTTCCGTTGTTCACCGTTTTCCAGATATGTCCGGAAGCCACAGCAACATAATATTCACTCGTATTGCATGGATTAACAGCAAAATCGGCAATTCTTCCAGAAGTGAATGCAGGTCCGATTCCTCTCCATTGCAAGCCTGAAAATAATTCACTTTTCAGGGTATCAACCTGAACTTTTTTGTCCTTTGTAGAGGCTGCATAAGCCTGTGTATGCATAGTAAATCCGGCTAAAAGGCTCAAAACCAGACTGAATGCGAATCTGTGGTACTTCATAATGATTAACAATTTGATACTAAAATATGGATTTTAGAAATTCGATGAATCTCTTTCAATAGCTTAATGTAATTCCACGCGAAAGTACCATGAAAACCAAGGCCATCGCCAGAACTGCCACACTTGAAACAATCAACAAATTTCTGGATGTAAGTTGTTGAAAAACAGACTTATGTTTGTTCTTTTCCGGATTAAACAGGGCAATCGGGATGATCATGATCAGTGAAATAGCCGGAAGCAGAAAACTTTGCAAATCGAGGGTTTTATATGACAAGAGCAAAATAAAAATATTTCCAGCAAGCCAGGGAAACAGAAAAAACCACAGGAAAAGCCGGAAATTGACTTTGGGTTCGTTCGTAAATCCCGGAAACAGTTTCGTGTGATAAATTCTTGCAATAAAAGTCCCGAGTTTGAACAGAAAGAAAAGTCCGACCCCAATCGTAAGAATTGTCATGATGATTTCAGCACCCATCTGGTTTGCCGCTCGGGCAAAGCCTGTTTGCATCAACAGATCAAGCGAAATCTGGCCAAATGATAGCGTAAAAGCATGAAAAATTGTCCAGATTATTCCAGCCAGAAAAGTTAAGGTAGATTTCCTTTTCAAGTGAAAAATAAACAGGCTGAAAACGCCAATAAAAAAACAGGTAAATGGAACACTTGCATAAATACTGATGATCTTATCACTTGACCATAGAATGGAGTTATCGGATAAATTCACGATTGTTTTGACAGCGCTGAGCGTTACCGGAACCTGAAAATCGGATGAGATATACACAAAAGCCAAAGCCGAAAGTGTGAAAACGATCAGATATGAAATGACAAAAACAGCTGTGGAATAAATCAGAATGTACCACAACTGATTCGTTGCGATATTATTTTTTTCTATTTTTCCCATGTTTTTCCAATTGGTTCTTTTTCAGTAGTTTATTGGATATATCTTCACGGTTTAATTTCAGAAGTGTATGTTTGATCCAGGCCTGATTCTCTTTTTTATACCAGAAGAAAAACTTCTGCTGGGCGAGTTTATCCTCTTTGGAGCGAACCGTAAATACTTTCTGAAGTGTGTAGGGGTCGTAACCGGAATAGTAAATTTCGGTAGCGACTGTCATGGGAGTAGGGGTGAAATCCTGCACCTGTTCCAGCTTGAATCCAAGATCTTTTGTTTCAGCCGCCAGATGCGCCATATCTTCGAGAGTGCTTTCAGGATGACTGGAGATGAAATACGGAATCAGTTGCTGATTCAGACCCAATTCGTTGTTGATTTGTTCAAATTTCCGCTTGAGTTTATGAAAAAGTCTGAACGATGGTTTGCGCATGGCTTTCAGCACCTTGTCGGAAGTATGTTCGGGAGCAACTTTTAAACGACCGCTTACATGTCTTGTAATCAGTTGTTTGAGATACAGATCATAACCGTTTTGCTGATTTTTTTCTTTATCATCACTCAAAAAAAGATCGTAGCGTAGCCCTGAACCAACAAAAGCTTTTTTCACGGCCGGGTGTCGGTCAACCTCCTGATAAATATCGATCAGTGGATGGTGGTTGGTATCCAGATTTGAGCAGATTTCGGGGAAGATACAGCTTGGACGTTTGCAGTTTTCACAGATGCGTTCGTGTTTGCCTTTCATCTTGTACATATTGGCCGACGGGCCTCCCAGATCGCTGATATATCCTTTGAAATCGTCCATTTTGGTGATCTGATCCACTTCGGCCATGATCGATTCCTTGCTGCGGCTGGCAACAAATTTCCCCTGATGGGCCGAAATCGTACAAAAACTGCAGCCTCCGAAGCATCCGCGATGCATATTGATGGAATGACGAATCATTTCATAGGCCGGAATGACACCGCGCTTGGCATATTTCGGATGAGGTTTGCGTGTAAAAGGCAGATCAAAGGAAGCATCCATCTGTGCCTCGGAATAAGTCGGGTAGGGTGGATTGATAATCAGATACTTACCTCCGACTTCCTGAATGAGTCGGGCCGCCTTGCTTTTATTCGATTCCTGTTCGATATGCCGAAAATTACCGGCGTAGGTTTTTTTGTCGGCCAGACAATGTTCATGCGAGGCAAGCCAGATATCGCCCCATTTCGATTTTTCGGGCTGACCGGCTTGTTTGTGTAGAAAAAATGTCTGTGGAATTTCGTTGAGCCCATCGATCTTTCTGCCTGAATCCAGAGCACGAAGTAGTTCAACCAAAGCAAGTTCACCCATGCCATACACACCGATATCGGCTTTCGAATCGACTATGATAGAGGGCTTTAGCTTGTCGGACCAGTAATCGTAATGCGTTACACGGCGAAGTGAGGCTTCCACACCACCCAGAACAACAGGCACATCCGGATAGAGATCTTTGAGAATATTGCTGTAAACAGTTGCAGCATAATCTGGTCTGAAACCGCTTGTTCCTTCGGGAGTATAGGCATCGTTTGAGCGGAGGCGCTTATTGGCAGTATAATGGTTCACCATCGAATCCATATTACCGGAAGTTACTCCGAAGAAAAGCCTTGGTTTGCCAAGTTTTTTGAAATCACGCAAATCATCACGCCAGTTTGGCTGAGGGATAATAGCCACTTTGAAGCCTTCGCGTTCGATAATCCTGCCGATCACCGCTGCCCCGAAAGCCGGATGATCCACATAGGCATCGCCTGTAATCATGATTACATCCAGCTCGTCCCAGTTACGGAGTTCAACTTCTTTTTTTGTTGTAGGAAGCCAGTCGGTGAGCTGGAATTCGGGCATAAGGGAATGGATTTTGCGTAAAAGTACGAATAATCGCTCGAAATGCGTTTTCTGTCGCGCTGGAAGAGCAATGCCTATTTTCCAGAAATCAGGCGATCAATTTCGATTAATCTTTCGAGTGGTAGTGGTTCGGCACCGCCCAGAATTTCTGTGAGTAAAGTCAGACGTGCAGCATTTTCAAGTACTTCCATCCGGTCGTATGCTTCCAGCAGACCTTTGCCAACTGTAAGAACGCCATGGTTTTCCATCAGGACCACATTGGTGTTTTTTATGGCTTCTGAAATAAAACCTGCCAGTTTGGATGTTCCCATCAGGGCATATGGAGCAATGACAGGATTTCCAAGTATGGCTCTTGCCTCACCGGTAAGATTCGTTTGTATGTTTTTCCGGGCAAGCATCAGACTGGTTGCTGCGAGAGGATGTGCATGTACAACAGCCTGAATATCAGAACGCGATTGATAAGCAGCCAAATGAAATCCGCATTCCATACTGGGTTTATTGATACGGCTGTGGTAGGAGCCATCCATCATCAGACGAATAATCTGATTTGCACGCATCCTGCCTTTATCAGTTTGTGACGGGGTGATCAAAAGCTCGTTTTCGCTTATTTTTATGCTAATATTTCCTCCGGAGGTACTCGTAAGACCTTGATCATAAAGCCTCCGCATGAAATGGGCTACATCTTTTTTTATGTGTTCTGGTTGCTTCATTTTTTTTCCTGATGTAAAAAAGCAGCTATATCGGTCTTCGAAGGTGCAATAATACCAATTTCTGTGATAATTCCAGTAATAAGTTTAGCCGGAGTAACATCAAATGCAGGATTGAGCGCTTTGGATCCCGGCGAACAGATTCTGATTTTTCTTCTGATACCTTCTTCATCAGGACCTTCCTGATACAGAACTTCGTCTTGCGTGCGCTGTTCGATCAAAATTTCATCACCGGATGGGCAATCCAGATCGAAAGTGGAGGAAGGTGCGGCAATATAGAAAGGGATATTGTAATAGTTACACAAAATTGCGCGGTCGAGTGTGCCGATTTTGTTCGCTGTGTCTCCGTTTGCAGCGATACGGTCGGCCCCGGTAATCACCAGATCGACTTTCCCCTGTGCCATCAGACTGGCAGCGGCATTGTCGGCGATGATGCGGTGGTCAATCCCGGCCTGATTCAATTCCCAGGCTGTGAGCCTTGCTCCCTGCGAACGCGGGCGGGTTTCAGAAACATAGATCAGATTCTTTTTCCCTTCCTGGAAGGCAGTGTAAATGGGAGAAAGCGCTGTGCCGTAATCGACAAAGGCAAGCCAGCCGGCATTGCAATGGGTGAGTATGGAGGCTCCGTCCCGGATGAGTTCGTTACCATATTTTCCGATGGCGCGTGTATCCAGAATATCCTGATTGGCAAGTCGTTGTGCTTCATCATAAGCTCTCAGAGGCGAAACTAGTCCGGCCTGAAAAACCTTTTCGGTAGCGTAAAACAAGTTGCGGGCGGTTGGTCGGGTCGATTCTATTTCGAATCTGGCTTGTTTCAGAAAGTCCTCATAATCCAATTTTGGTGCGGCGGCACAAGCCTGTGCCATGGCAAAACCGGCAGCAGCACCAATCGCTCCGGCACCCCGGACGGTCATTTCGCGAATTGCCTGACACGTTTCAGTATAGGTTTTACACTCAATAAGCTCAAAATCAAAGGGTAAGCGGTTCTGTTCAATCATCCATACCGAATGGCCTTCCATCCAGATTGTTTGATAATGCCTGCCGTTTACCAACATACGATCAGTAGATTACATATTTTGGAGTTGTTGAATGGCAATCCAGGCCATCAGCCCTGAACCGGATTCAAGCATGGTTTCATCAATGTCGAAAGCGGAGGTATGCAGCCCGGCTGAAAACTTTCCTGAAAGACTGGTCCCGATTCTGTAGAAACAGGCGGGCATTTTTTGGGAATACCAGGCAAAATCTTCGGTGGTCATGCGCTGATCTATATTGACAACATTTTCATTTCCAAGATATTCCACAGCGGCCTGCCGGGCAATAAGCGTGTTTTTCTCGTCGTTCATTAGAACCGGATAACCGTGTTCGATATGAACTACGGCTTTCATTCCGGCTGCTATGGCTGTTTGTTCGGCGATCCTGATGATATGGTCTTTGGCTGTTGCACGCCAGTTTTCGTCAAAGGTCCTGAATGTTCCCTGAATCAAGACTTCATCAGGAATAATATTGTGTGCGCCACTGGCCGTAATTTTCCCGAAAGACAAGACCATGGGAGTAAACGGACTGGCCAACCGACTGGCGATTTGTTGCAGATTTACAATGATTTGTGCCGCCGTGAGAACGGTATCATTCAGCTTATCGGGCAAGGCAGCATGTCCGCCTTTTCCCTTTACGAGAATATTGATCTCGTCACCGGAGGCCATGAAAGCACCACTTCTGAACCCAACTTTTCCACTCTCGAGAGTTGGAAGTACGTGCTGTGCGGTGATGACAGATGGAGCCGGATTCTCGAGTCCACCTGCACGGATAATTTCCAATGCGCCACCTGGTAATTTTTCTTCCGCAGGCTGGAAAATGAGTTTGATGCTTCCGTCAAAATGCATTTTCATTTTGTGCAGGATTTGACCCGCAGTGAGCAACATCGCTGCGTGCGCATCGTGACCGCATGCATGCATAATACCTTCATTTACACTGCAATATGACTGTGATGAGCTTTCCTGGATCGGAAGAGCGTCTAATTCAGCACGCAAAGCCAGACATTTTTCTTCCGGGTTCCGGCCTTCGATAATCGCGATGATTCCGTGCCCTCCAATATCTGTGGAATGCTTAATTCCGTAAGATGTCAAACGGGCCGAAATAAATGCTGCGGTATCTTTTTCCTGAAAACTCAGTTCAGGATGCTGATGCAAATGCCTTCTTACCGAAACGGTTTCATTGAAGTATCGGGCTGCAAGTTCCTTGATCTGTAGTTGAATCATGTGTAATGGTCTTTCATTGCAAAAGTAAGGGAAATCTGACCAAAATCCCTAAAAAACAAATTCATCCAAATTCGAATTTCATCAAAAATCATTGAATTATTGATAATTAACAGCCTTATTTAGGTCTGTTTCAGCCTTCAGACTGACTCAAGGCCTGATTTTTTCATACTTTTGCAGCATGGAAACGAAACGTCAACAAAAAATAAATAAACTTCTGCAACGCGATCTCGGTGCGATCTTACAACTCGAGATGCGATCGGTTGTTCAGGGAGTTATGGTTACAGTAACAAGGGTCGTGATCACACCCGATCTGTCGATTGCACGGGTTTACCTGAGTATTTTCGGCACCGAAAAGAAGAAAGAAAAGGTTGAGCAGATCAAAACCCATGGCAGCGAAATCAGAGGATTGCTCGGAAAACGGGTGGGAGCGCAGTTACGCATCATTCCCAATCTCCAGTTTTTCGAAGACGATTCACTCGATTACCTCGAAAATATCGACAAACTGCTGAAAAACCAATAAGCGAGAAAGCGTATGCAATACGATCCAATAAAACGCAGTCTGGGAACAGTTTTCAATGCTTCGCCGCTAACCCGGAAACTTTTCTATCGTCTGCTCGACATTCTTTTGCTCCGTACATGGCATATTAAACGTCAGTTAAACAAATGGTTAGCCCTAAACCGGAAGAATGCTTCGGTACTCGATGCCGGATCAGGATTTGGTCAGTATGTGTATTATCTCGGACGGAAAAACCCGGATTTAGCCATTTTGGGCGTTGATGTAAAAGACGAACAGATTGCCGATTGTAATTCATTTTTCACGAAAATCGGATTCAAAAATGCCCGTTTCGAAGTGGCGGATCTGACAAAACTTACTTTTAAAAACCGCTTCGATCTGGTGCTTTGCGTGGATGTGATGGAGCATATCGAAGAAGATGTACTCGTTCTGAAAAATTATTTCCGAGCCTTAAAGCCGGGCGGAATGCTACTAATTTCGACTCCTTCGGATCAGGGAGGTTCGGATGTTCACGATCATGATCACGATCATTCGGAAGGCGCAGTCGGTTTTGTGGACGAGCATGTGCGTGATGGTTATGGAATTGACGAGTTGAAGATGAAACTCATCACAGCTGGCTTTTCATCCTCAGAAATTCATTTTCAATATGGAACTCCCGGAAAAATCTCCTGGAAATTATCCATGAAATTCCCCATCCTGATGCTGAACGCAAGCAAGATTTTCTTTGTCATTCTGCCTTTCTATTATATTCTGGTTTTTCCTTTCTGTCTGATCCTCAATTATATGGATGTCAGGATGAAACACAAAACCGGAACAGGTGTCATTGCCTCCGCCTTCAAAGCGAAGTAGAACCGAATCTTCAGGAGCCAAGCTGTGAATGTTGCCTATTACATTGCGAAACGCTATCTGGTGGCCAAAAAAAGCCACAACCTGATCAATATCATTACCTTAATCTCTGTTGTCGGGGTGGGAGTCGGAACTTTTGCCCTCATCGTTGTTCTGTCCGTTTTCAATGGCTTTGAGCAGGTAATCACCCAGATGGTTTCTTCGGTAAGTCCTGATTTGCTCATCGAGCCGGTGAAAGGAAAGCAATTCAATATTCATCAGATTGATTTTCAGCAGATTGAAAAGCTGAAAGACGTAAATCATCTGATCAAAGTGATTGAAGAAGACGCGCTTTTCAGGCATGGCGACAAGCAACATATCGGGAAACTGAAAGGCGTGGGAAAGGATTATCAGAAGACCGGAATTTTCGATAGCCTGATGGTTTCGGGACAGTTTATGCTCGAAAGCAAGGATGGACAGTTTGCCATTGCCGGAGCCGGAGTGGCCTGGTACCTTGGATTGAACCCGCGTAATCCGGCGGCTTTGCTCACGGTTTACGTTCCGCAGCGCGGAAATCCGTCTTCATTTTCCATCGATCAGGCTTTTGAATTCAGGACAGTGAACGTCGCTGGTATTTTCAATTCGAAACAGGAAATTGATGAAACACAGGTGCTTGTACCCTTGGAGTTTGCTTCAGAACTGCTTCATTATCAGAATGAAATTACCTCTGTTGAGGTTTTTGCTGCTCCGAATACAAACAATGCAAGATTGAAAAAAGAGATTGAATCCATTGTTGGACAGGATTTTACGGTGAAAAACCGCATCCAGCAACAGGAAACCTTGTTTCAGATCATGCATTCTGAAAAATGGGCCATTTTCATCATTCTTGCCTTCATTTTGGTATTGGCTACCTTTAATGTGATCGGATCGCTTACGATGCTGATCGTGGATAAGCGCAAGGATATCAATATATTACGAAATATTGGTGCGGCTCCATTGTTGATCCGCCGGCTTTTTCTGACCGAAGGCGTTTTGATTTCGATGAGTGGCGGACTTCTCGGACTGTTTATCGGAATACTGGTGATTGTTGTTCAGCAATACTTTGGCATTCTGAAACTTGGGGGCGAAGCCGGTGCATTTGTGATTGATGCATACCCGGTTCAACTGCAACTGATGGATGTTGTAAGCGTTTTTGTGTTGGTTGTTGC
>CAZVKW010000079.1:0-14633 GCA_964627945.1 uncultured Lentimicrobiaceae bacterium | reverse complement strand
GCTGCATTTTCGAAAGCCAAAAGACTTATTGACGGATTATCAGCTTCAAAACTGATCACAAGCAGCAAAATCACTGATGATTCACTAAAAATCTCTTTTTGAAGCTTCATTACAGAGGCTTTCAACTGAACTAAGGACATTTGCCCAGACTCCTTAAGTTTCAATAAACCAGCAGGATGAGAATCAAAAGAAATTGCTTCCTGAACCGGAATTCCTGCTTTCACCGGATCAGAAATGATCCTGAAGTCAGTTTCTTGATCCTGTTCTGACAGAAAGCCGGAGCAATTTCCGGCAGTCACAAAGAAATCATTTTGTCCGGAGGCAGTTATGTTTGAATCGGCCAAAGCACCAAAACCAATTGAAAAAACGAGTTCATGATAACTAACAACTTCGGGTGTATTCCAAAAATGACCTTTACAAGTTTCGCCCGAAGATTGATACACAAAATGCTGCTCATCGACGACAAATTCACACATCTGGATCTTTGTTTTTTGGTTTGATAGAATCTGTTGAAGCGCAGCATCAAGGTTTGATACAACACAGAACAGATTGTGCAAACCGGCTGTCTCAAGCACCTGAAATACTTCTGGTGAAACAGAGGTGAGAAAAAGTTCGGCATGATTCTGCTGCAGTTTTTTCTTTGCTTTCAACAAAATCCGGATTCCGGCACTCGAAAGATACGGACATTCCGAAAGATCGATAATGATGGCCTGATCATACTCAGTAAAAGTCAGCAAAGCAGCATCAAGATCACTGCTGCTATTGGCATCAATTCGACCAAACGGCTTTACACTTCTTTGCCTTTCATCAATTAATACATTCATATACAAAGTATTACAAGTCTTTCATTCCCCCGGAATTATTTTAATTATTTGCAGGATTCTATGGCAGAATTCAGATCAGGATAAATCTGAAAAATTCCTGAAAAGCCTGAAATATCAAATATCTCTTTGATACCTGGCTGAAAACCGCAAAAAACGATTCTGCCCTTCTTAAGCAGCATACTCTTCTGCAATACCAGAAACACCCTGAGCCCTGAACTTGTAATATACTCAAGTTCAGCACAATCCATGATAATGGAATGGTTTTCTGTTTTCAATACATTTTGTGCAACACCTTCAAATTCAACAGCCGAGATAGTATCAATTCGTCCATTGATGGCGATTACCGTGTAATTATCCGCCTGATTAACCGTTAATTTCATGTTTTTAGAATTTATTTTTCTGAATTCAAATATGATTAAATATCAGATTATCAATTAGGAAGTATACTTTTTTTCAACGTAAGAATATTTTTTTCAGCGCATCTTGAATAGGTGACTTCGTCCATCAGCTTTCGAACAAAATGGATTCCCAGTCCCCCTATCTTACGCTCTTCAACAGAAAGTTCAATATCTGGTTCAACCATCAGCAAAGGATTAAATTCTTTGCCATCGTCAGTTATCCGCATCGTAATCACTTGATTTTCAATTGAAATTTCTATTTGAATAAAATGTTCATTCTGATCCTCATACCCATAGAAGATGGTATTGGTAATCAGTTCTTCCAACACCAGATTGAGGTTCAAAGAAATACTCATGGGCAATTCCCATTCTTCCGAAAGAATTTCAAGTTCATTTACCAGAACTTCCAGTTGTGTCAACTGATTTTTGATTGAAATTTCTTTTTTAAACATCTGGAGAAGTTTTATCGTGATCCAAAATATTTCAAAAAAAGTAAAGTGATATCGTCAGACTGGGCAACACCTCGCGCAAAAAGATTTACATCTTCCACAACTGTGTTCACAATACGCACTGCATCAGCACTTTGAACAGTAGTTAGAAGATTCTCAAGACGTTCTTCTCCATAAAGTTCATTCTTATTGCTGAACGCTTCAGTAACGCCGTCAGTATAAAGCAAAATACCCTGCTGTGGTTGTAGTTGAACACTTCTGGTGATATATTTCTGTTCATCAAACACTCCGAGAACGATATCACCTGTTGATTCCAAAGCCTCACAGACAACTCCCCTATTCACCAGATATGGCGGATTGTGTCCGGCATTGGCATATTCAAGTTCGCCGGTTTTCATATTCAGAATTCCGTAAAAAACGGTAACAAACATACATGAAACGCTTTCGTTGCACAGCAGATTGTTCACATACTGAAGACATTCTCCTGCCTTCATTCCCTTCAATCCGGTTGCGCGGATAAGTGTTCGGCTGACAGCCATGAAGATTGCTGCCGGAATCCCTTTTCCGGAAACATCTCCAATAACAAACCCCAGTCGCTCATTATCGATCATAAAAAAGTCGTAGAAATCACCTCCGACTTCTTTTGCGGCCACCATAGAAGCAAATATTTCAAAATCTTTCCGGTCAGGATAAGGTGGAAATACCTGAGGGAGAATGCCTTGCTGAATCTCACGGGCCACATTCAGGTCGCGCTGAATCGAAATAAGCTGATCATGCTCAAGTATTGCTCTTCGTTGAAGCCCTATTTCATCCAAAGTTTTGTTAATCGTTATTTCAAGGTCCTCGAAATTGATTGGCTTTGTAAGAAAATCAAAAGCCCCGCGGTTCATCGCCGTACGAATATTATCCATATCGCCATATGCCGAAACGACCACTGTTTTTAATGATGGATTTTTAAGTTCCTTCAGTTTTAAAAGCAAAGTAAGCCCGTCCATTTCAGGCATATTGATATCAGATAGAATCACTCCGATATCAGGAAATTCAATCAGTTTTGTAAGGGCTTCAAGACCATTGTGTGCGAACACAAAATCGTACTCATTGTTTCGAATCTGACGACGAAACTTCTGCCTGATCAAAGGCTCGAGATCCACTTCATCGTCAACGACCATAATTTTTACATTCAATTCAGTGCCAATTTCCATAATGTAAGATGTTATTTTAACTCAGATTTTTTGGAATCGTAATAATAAACTCAGCATATTCCCCATCTTTCGAATCAACCTTCATTTGACCATGATGTTCCTGTACCACAATATCATAGCTCAACGACAAACCTAATCCTGTACCTTGGCCCGGAGGTTTTGTTGTAAAAAATGGATTGAATACCTTGTCAAGGATTTCCTGTGGAATTCCGAGACCATTGTCGCGGATTCGGATTTCAACCTTGTCAGCCTCATTTTTTGTGCGTATGGTCAAAATGGGGAAATATGCGTCTTTCAACTGCTGTTTTTTGACATTGGTTGAGTAACAGGCATTGTTGATAATGTTCAGAAATACTCTGCTCAGATTCTGGGGCACAATATTGATCTGACCAATAGATTGGTCATATTCAGCATCAATTTTAACATTGAAACTTGAATCCTGCGCACGCATTCCGTGGTATCCCAGATTAATATATTCAGCCAGAATGGCATTGATATCTGAGAGTTGTTTATCACCGGTTTTACCTCTTGAATGCAGCAGCATTCCTTTCACAATACTATCGGCACGTTTGCCATGATCATTGATTTTCTGCGCATTAGATCTGATATCATTTGTAATTTCGAGCAGATATTCCTTATCCTTTTCCTGAAGGCTTTCTGAGAGTTTTTCAAGCTCTTCACTTAACTCATTTGTCAGATCAACCGTCAGCTCGGCAAAATTATTGACGAAATTCAGCGGATTTTTGATTTCGTGGGCAATTCCGGCTGTAAGTTGTCCAAGTGATGCCATCTTTTCTGATTGAACCAACTGCGCCTGTGCCGCTTTCAACTGACTGTTTGCCTTATTGATTTTTTCATACGATAGTGCATTATCAAAAGCAATAGCAATGAAGTTTGCGAGGTTGCTCAGCATATCAAACTGATATTGACTGTATACGTTTTTCTGGAAACTTTGTGCAGAAATTACCCCCAGAACACGATTTTCGATCATCAATGGAAGATATATCAATGATGAAACTGTTTCACCTGCTTTGGGTTTGGCCCTGTCAGGAACATAACGCATATACTCGTTCTCGACGTCATTCATAAAGACAGGACTTCCATGATCGACACACCATACGGCAAATCGATTCTTTTCATCCATAGAAACCACAAAATCAGGAAGTTTCTGTCCTTTTTCAATAGAAAGTTTACATTCCAGTTTACGGTCGTTTTCGTTATAAATCATGATCAGGAAGCTGCTTGCATCCAGAAGTGAGTTCACGTGTTCATACACCATTTCCTGAATCTGATCAAAATCCAGAGTTGAAGTTATTTTCTTGCCAATTTCGTTGAGGGTACGCACATTTTTGAAGGACACATCCAGCTCTTCATTTTTATCTTTCAGTTCCGCTGTCCGTTCATTAACTTTTTGCTCCAGTGTCAGATTGTATTCCTCCAGGGCATCATTCGAAACCCGAAGTTTTTCCGAAGCATCTCGCAGATCATTGATCGTTGAAGCCAGTGCATCCTGCATATAGATAAAGGAGGAATTAAGTTTACCTATCTCATCCTTTGATTTTATATGTGGCAACTGAACATTGAAATCGCCCTGTGCAAATTGTCCGGCAGCCTGTGTGAGTCCTCTCAGTGGGCTTGTAATTGACCTCGAAATGAAAACTATCACAACCAAAATAATGAACAAACCACCAAATCCAAGAAATATCAGATTGATATACAGGTTATTCACATCTGCCATAAACTCATTCACCGGAAATACGATTCCTACTGACCAGTTATTCATTGGTACGGGAGCATAAGCCACCCAACTCCGAACGCCGGTCATAATATTCCTGTATTCCAGCTCGGCAAAACTCATCTCTCCATGAATCATATTCTGACCAATCTCGCGTAGTTTTGGGGTATGTTGTCCGTCAGCGATACTGAAAATGGTTTCATTCATGATCATTTTCTTGTTCGGATGTGTGATGATCGTGCCGTTTGTCGAAATCATAAATCCATAACCTGTTTGATAGACCTTGATTGAATTTACATATTCCTGTAACCAATCGAGAGAAATATCAGCAGTGAGAATCCCTATGAATTGCTTTTGGCCATTTATGACTTTGTACATAGGTACGGAATAGGTCGTCATGATAACATTTCCTGCGCCTTCATCATAATACGGTTCGCTCCAGACAGTCCTTTTTAGCTCTTTTGGTATCTGGTACCAATCCATTGTGAAATAATCATATTGATTATCACCTATGTTTTTGAATGCTATATTTCCATCCTGACGATAAAAATAAGGTGCATAGTATTTTTGGTTATCATCGTAACAATAAGGTTCAAATGCCATGGCAGCCCCATAAATTTCAGGGTTGTTATCTACGATCAGGCGAAGAAATTTCGTAAGACTTTCATGTGAATAGTCAGAAGCTTCGATAATCTTCGAAAAATTATCAGGTATCTTTTTCACGTTGCTGAGAACCTTATCAACCTTAATTACTGTTGCCATTGTTAGGTTTTCCGCATTCAGTTTCAGGTTTTTCTCAACTATATTCTTGGATATGTTGTAGTTATAAAGAAATATTACCGAAAAGATAAATGCAATACTTGTGAAAATTGAAAGAATCAGCTTAAAAGCCAAACCTCTCTGTTTCTGAATAAAATTGAATGGTAGCTTCATATTTTCTGCTATTATTTCGCTTCACTTTTTAACACTGGCATATAAAAATCATCAAAGGATGGCAAATTACTAATCAGACCACTTTCTATCAAAACACTACCAACTGATTCATAATCAGATTGTAAAAGTTCTGAATTAAAATGAGAACTTTCTTCACTATAGTAAAGGTCTTTATATCTGTCAAGCATCCAGCGCTGATGAACGCGGTTTACCGGAAGTTTAGATTCCTGGGCGTATTTCACAACCACATCAATGGTTTCATCGGGATTATTAAAGGCATACTCCCAGCCTTCCAATGTTGCTTTCAGAAAAAACAGACAAACTTCAGGATCGTTTTTTCGTTTCTCAGTCAAACAATAAATCCCATCTTCCAGGAAATTTAAACCATAATCGGCAAAGAAAAACGTATTTAATTCATCCGGATCCAATCCCGAATTCAGAATCGAATGATATTCATCGAACCAGTTGGCAATAGTAATATCAACACCATTCATCAGAAAAAGATTGTTGGTACTTCCAATCGGGATGATCTTCACATCAAGTTGATTTTTCCTGAAAAAAGCTTTTGGCTGAAGTTCAAATCCACTCCAGATACCAGCCTTCTTACCATTCATATCCTGAATGGTGTTGATACCGCTTGATTTTTTTGTAATCAGCATCACAGATGAACGTGTCGAGGGCTGGGCAATATTCACAATATCGCTTCCAGTGGCCCTCAAACCGATCGCATTCGCAAGCCAAAGTGCCGCAAAATCGACCTTATGCTCCTTTATCAGATCTGTCGACGTGACAAAAGGCTGGAAAGGAATTATCGTTAGTTTCAATCCATATTTCTCATAAATTCCTTTCTCAACTGCCATATAATAGCCAGCGAACTGCGCATTAGCAACCCAATAAGGCAGAAAAGTCACTTCTTTTAGTTCACCAGTTCTGACAATCTCATCGTTTGTACCTGGTTTTGAATCACTTTGCAAATGATTTAGTTTCTTTTTACATGAAGGCAAAATAGAAATCAAAACACAAACTATCAATACCTTAACAAGTTTGTCAAGAAGAAAGTCATCAAAATATCCTGTGCGCATGGCTTCGATTATTATTGTTGAACAATACCAGATTTTGACAATTGATTCTGAATTTTTATCAAATAAGCAGATTTAATGGGAGATGTAAGCATACCATTGAACATTTCTTTCAGAATCCGATTCATCTGATGAAAGATAATTTCAAATATAATATGCTTATAATGTGACATATACGCAAAATTGCAATAATAAATATTGCTGTACCAACAAAGGTAGATTTTAATAACTGAAATTCCAATACATACAAAATAAAACAAACAACATATCTCTGAATTTCTGAAAGCATTAAAATACCAAAGCACTCAAAAAGAAACAGATATCTTTTGTGATGAATATCCGGATCTATTTTTTTGGTATGCATATTTGATAAATAATACCATAATTTATACATAATCTAAACTGTATCAAAGATTGGAATTCATAAAGTGTTTTCCTACATTTGAAGATCAATAATTACTGTTTCAATGGAACAAAATGAGGCAATTTATTTGATGATTTTGTTCAAGAAGACAACAGGTGTAAGTCAAGTATTACATTATTCTACCAATAATCACATAAACACTATCGGAATAACAGGAAAATTTCAACTTCTGTTTAGGAAAACGATGCTCTGATTTTTTTAAATATTGAATTGTATCTAATTGATTATCATATATATGATTTAGTATGAAAATTATTAACGGAATACTTGCTTTCTGTCTTGTGGCTGCTGTGCTACTTATTTCGGATTGGGAGAATCGGACAGGCGAAAAAGAAACAAAAGTTACAACAAGCAAAGTCAAAGAAAAGAAAATGTTCAGATTTTGTCTGGCTCAGTATGTCGACAGTTTCAATTCGGAAGAAACTGAGAAAGGGATCAGAGAAGAACTGCTCCGGCAAGGATTCGTTGAAGGCGAAAATTATACTTTAAAAATATTCAATGCTCAGGGTGACGTATCTACCCTTAACAGCATCGCCGAAATCATTGCCAACGAAGACTGGGATCTTATTTTTGCAGCTTCTACGCCAACAATTCAGTCATTTTCAAAGAAAATCAATAACAAACCCATTGTATTCACAAATGTGGGCGATCCTCTGAGAGCCGGATTGGGTGAATCTTTTCAAAAGCATTTGCCTAATATCACCGGCATTTCGACGATGAGCGATTTCGATGGTTTGATTGAACTTGTAACTGCATCAATACCTGGAATAAAAACAATTGGAACAGTCTTCACTCCGGGTGAAATCAATTCAGTTGCCTATTCTGAAGCCTTGAAGAAAGCAGCCGAAAAACGCGGTCTGACCCTGATCGCCGTGCCTGCCAACAGTGCCTCTGAGGTAGCTGATGCATCCAAAGCCATTACCAGTCGGGGCATACAGGCGTTTACGCAGATTTCGGATAATCTCACCGGAAGTTGTTATGCCTCCATTATAAAAGAAGCTTATAATACCCGAATCCCATATTTCGGTTTTGTTAGCGACCAGACTAGTAAAGGTGCAATTGCCACATTAGCAAGGGATTATTACAGCGCAGGTGCTGACGCCGTAAAAATGGCGGTACAGATTTTAAACGGAAAATCTCCGGCGGACATTCCATTTCAGTATGTTTCAAAAACAAGTATTCAGGTGAATAAAGATGCCATGAAATATTTTGGAGTCAATATCCCGGAAAGGTTTTTACCGGAAGAATCGAAAAATGGCCAATAATGATCTTAAGATTTTATGATACATATACTTGATAAATCCAAAGAAAGAATCAATACAAATTCATCATATCATGAATGAACTCGAAATAATTGTAGAAAAAAAGGGCGATGATTTACTCCTGAAATGTTCCGGAAGGCTAGATGCAAACCGGGCAGGACATCTCAACGACTATATCGACCAGTTGGTCCGAGACGGACAGTACCAAATTCTACTTGATCTAACTGCAATTGATTACCTGAGTTCTGCCGGTATTCGTTCGTTGATCATGCAGAATAAAAATCTGAAAGCTGTGAATGGCTATTTCTATATTGCAGAAATGTCAGACAATGTCCGTCAGGTGCTTACGATGGTTGGTTTGTCAGATTTGCTGAGTCGAAAACCTGAAAAAACAAAAAAAACGGAACAAAACGTAAAACAGGCAGAAACGCTGAATGCCTCCGGATTCAACTTTCATATTTCCGGTTTAAAGATGCATCACCAAACAAAAGTTTCAGTTTTTGGTGATCCGGAGTTAATTAAAACATCAGCTTATACAGCCAAAGACAGTCATTCTGTCAAAGCTTCTGAAAATCAATTCAGTATCGGCTTAGGAGCTTTGGGAGATTCTTTCGAGGATTGCAAAAACCGTTTTGGAGAATATATTCAGTTGGGCAAAAATTTGGCCTATTTGCCGGGTGACGGATCAAAAAAACCAGATTATATTCTTGGAACAGGTCAGTTAATTGCTTCATTTACTGCCTTGTATGGTATCAATTTTACAGGTAATTTTTCTCATCTCGTACGGTTTGAATCAGAAAACAATCGCGACACCATCTGCTTAAGTGATCTGTCCGAAAATTTATCAAAAATCGCCGGAAGTCAACAATTTGCAATCGTAATGATTGCTGAAAGTGCTGGATTGATAGGCGCATCGCTTAACGCATCTCCCGTTGAAGGTAAGTCAATTTTTACTTTTCCGGAAATTAAGGAAACAATTAATTTCACCACAGAACCAGCTCATAACAAAGCACTTACAATTACAGTCGGACTGATTTCGGATGATAGCAAAGCAGAAATCATGAAATTCCTGCGTCCTATAATCCCTTTGAAACCAGTATTTGCACACCTGCATACTGCTGTTTTCACCTATCTGCCTATCAAGAAAACAGATATAAACCTTAATGAAACCATTGATTATCTGTTTGATACATCAGAATTAAAGGATATCCTACACCTGGCAAACGACATCCGCGAAATTACGGGTCAGGGTGAAAGCCGGTTTGTACATGGATTCTGCTGGATTGCACCCATCGAAAAATCGTATAACATTTAATCAATAAGAAGAAATACATAAATTCGAAAATATGTCACTACTCATCGGATCTACCACGATTGGATTGATACTTGCCCTGCTCGCTTTGGGCATTTTCATCAGTTTCCGGATATTTGACTTTCCGGATATCACAGCAGAAGGCTCTTTTACCTTTGGTGCTGCAACTGCGGCCTCACTGATTGTCGCAGGTACCAATCCCTTGCTCGCCAGTTTCGTCGCTTTCATTGCGGGAATGTTGGCTGGTGCATTGACAGGGATCATTCATACTCAGTTCAAAATCAATCCTTTGCTTTCAGGAATTCTGGTAATGACGGCCTTGTATTCGGTGAATCTGCATGTGATGGGAAAAAGCAATATGCCGATGTTAAACGAAACAACAGTCTTCACCTGGATAGAAAATCTTTCTTTGACTTTCTCAGGAGCTGATTCAAAATCAAATATTCTTGGATGGGAAGTCGCAACCAAAGACCTGTGGCTGTTGATGTTCTGCTTTCTAGCCATTAGCGGATTTTGTGTCATCCTCTGGTGGTTTTTCAAAACCAATATCGGAACTGCGATGCGTGCAACCGGCGACAATGACCAAATGATCCGTGCTTTGGGTGTGAACACCCAACTGATGATTATTTCCGGTGTTGCGTTGTCCAACGGTTTTATAGCGCTTGCCGGAGCCATGCTCGCACAATATCAGGGATTTGCTGATGTTCAGATGGGTATCGGAATGATGGTTTGGGGACTTGCAAGTGTTATCATCGGAGAGGCGATTATCAATGACAACAGTGTTGGTTTCGTGATTATTGGTGCAGTGCTGGGATCTGTTTTGTTCCGATTATTGGTGGCCATTGCTTTACGCTGGGGACTCAATCCAAATGATCTCAAGATTATCACTGCGATGTTTGTGTTTATCGCCTTGATATTACCGGGTCTATTGAAAAACAAGAAGTTAACCTTTAAAAGAAAAGCAAATGCTTAAGATAAACCATATCAGCAAAACTTTTAATCCGGGCACAGTGAACGAAGTGATTGCCCTGAAAGATGTTTCAATCACCATCGAAGAAGGCAGTTTTGTTTGTGTTCTGGGAACAAACGGATCAGGTAAATCAACCACACTGAATGCCGTAGCAGGTACTTTTTTCGTTGATGAAGGATCAATTAGCCTTGATGGTGTGGATATTACCAAATGGGGCGAGCACAAAAGGGCGAAATATATTGGCAGGGTTTTTCAGAATCCCTTCAGTGGCACAGCACCCAATATGACCATACAGGAAAACCTGGCCCTTGCCATGAAAAGGGGTAAAACACGTGGAATTGGCTGGGGATTGCCAAATTCACTGATCAGCGACTTTAAAAACATGGTAAAACCATTGAATATGGGACTCGAAGACCGTCTGGAAAATCCAATCGGGAAGTTATCAGGTGGTCAGCGTCAGGCACTTACACTGCTAATGTCGACTGCATTGAAACCTAAATTGCTTCTTCTCGACGAACATACTGCAGCACTTGACCCAAAAACTGCCAGCAAGGTGATCGACCTGACAAAGCAGGTGATTTCAAAAGATCAACTTACAACGATGATGGTGACCCACTCAATGCAACAGGCTGTGAATCTGGGTGACAGAATCATTATGATGCACAAAGGTCAGGTAGCTTTTGATTTTAAAGGAGTGGATAAAAAACGACTTAAAGTAAACGATTTACTGGCTTTGTTTGATGAACTCCGACGAAAGGACAATATCGATCCTGCTGTTGCCCGACTTCTGGAAGAATGCTATATCTAGTTAATAATCAAATTTTTCCATGAGATCTTCCATGATTTTCCGAATATTGATTTCTGTTGTTTTAACGGCAGGTATGCTGCTTTTACTCGACATTGAAAACCGTCATTCGAGCGAAAAAAGGAAAGAAATACAGATTGCTGTTTTTAAGATTTCGTCAAGACTTGTTCTTGATGAAACCGAAAAAGGCATACTTAAAGCGCTTGCAGACAGAGGATACATTGACAATAAAACATGTAAAATCAGCCGTTTCAGCCCCGAAGGTGATTTGCCAACCGCCAATATGATCGCGCAAAATATTGTCAGCAACAAATATGATATTGTTGTCACAATTAGTACGCCAGCTCTACAAATCATGGCAAATGCCAATAAAAAAGGACAGGTGAAACATATTTTTTGCGCAGTTACCGATCCATTTGTTTCCGGAGTTGGAATCAGTGGTACGAAACCAGATCAGAGGCCAAATCATTTGCTGGGAATCGGATCATTTCAGCCAGTCGAAAAAGCTTTCGATATCGCCAAAAAGATGAATCCGAATCTTAAAAAGGTCGGAACGGTCTGGTGTACAAGCGAAACCTGTTCGTTTGCCTGCGTGAAACTTGCCCGTAAAAAATGCAGCGAAATGGGAATCGAACTTGTTGAAATGGGTGTTGAGAGCACGACTCAGGTACTGGAAACTGCCATGGCCGTAACAGCATCGGGTGTAGATGCAATATGGATTGGTGGAGATAATGTGGTTGAATCAGGGATCGAACAGGTAATCAATGCTGCCACAAGGGCAAAAATCCCGCTTTTCACAAACAATCCATATAATTGTTATGGTAATACACTTTTTGGAATCGGAGCAGAATACTCAGAGGTCGGTATGATTGCCGGAAACCTGGCTGCGGATGTCCTTGATGGAAAAGAAACAGATACAATCGGGGTAAAAAACATTGTTCCCATCCGATTAAATGTGAATAAAGAGGCTTTGAAGAATATGAAAGACAATTGGGATATCAGCGAATTTCTTCACAATTGATCAAAACATAATTGCTATTCTTCTGAAAACGAATGCTTTATACTACATTTTGATTTTAGAAATCTTTTCATGAAGGGCAGGTATTTCAAGTAAACCAGCGCTTCCATACCAGGGTGCTGTTACAGCTTTCAGATAATGTCCCGCAACAGCCGGATCGCACTGTAACATTTGGTTTACTTCATTGGTATCTGCAGCAATCAAAATAAAAATCCCTCTCCAGCTTTCCTTGTTTTTCCCAAACGGACCTGCAAGAACCAGTTTCCCTTCTTCAGCAAGCCGACCAATATTGGCCATATGACCGCCAAATACTGAATCACGGATTGTTTGATTTGGAATCGGATTTTCACCGGTTTCCAACATCACAAAGTAATAATTCCGCATCCCGTACTGGTCTGCTCCAAGCTTTTTTGCTAAAACAGAGTCATATACAATTTCCGTTGACTGTGCCTGTGTTTCAGGTGTTAAAACGTTCATTATGAACATGAACGCGAATAATGCAAATATTAATTTCTTCATTTTTGACATTTTTGTAACAGTCCGAGTATTTCTAAAATCCAAGAAAGGATTTTCAAAACTTTAGGACTTTTAAGATTTAGATAAATGAACGAGCCAACACAAAAATAGAATTAATATGATTGAAATGGATTTCAACAATAATTTTGAATTTTAACCCTCCGCAAAATTCATAAATAAATTCAAAGCATTTTTCACAATATTACTGTTAATAAAATAACATAAATATTTTTCTATCCGTTTGATTGTTTGAATGTTAAGAAGACACTGTTGAACAAATCGGATTTCATAATCTCTTAAAAAACTCATTATTCGGAAACAGACTGAATAACAAATCGCTATAAATGAACAGAATAAAGAAATATTTTCATGAATTCTTGACCTTTCTGAACTTAATAAATCCTAACTTTGAGCAAAAATTATTAAAACCATTTGTTATGGGAGAGATATTGTATAATGCACCGGATCATTATCTGGTGGATGAATTGTTCAGCGAAGAACACAAAATCGTAAGAGCAGCCATTCGTGAATGGGTCGACCGTTCGGTGAAACCCGTTATTGAAGACTATGCCAACCGTTCGGAATTTCCAATCCATCTGGTGAAAGAACTCGGTGCCATGGGCGCTTTTGGTCCTTATATTCCGGAAGAATATGGTGGAGCCGGTCTCGATCATACGGCATACGGACTGATCATGCAGGAACTCGAACGCGGCGATTCAGGTATCCGTTCGATGGCTTCTGTCCAGTCATCGCTCGTGATGTATCCAATTTACGCTTTCGGAAGCGAAGAACAACGCCGTAAATACCTGCCGAAACTTGCTGCTGGTGAAATGATCGGCTGTTTTGGTCTGACTGAACCAAATCACGGTTCAAATCCGGGCGGAATGGAAACCCATGTGAAAGATATGGGTGATCATTATCTGCTGAATGGTGCCAAAATGTGGATTACCAATTCCACCATTGCTGATATCGCTGTTGTTTGGGCGAAAGACGAAGCCGGTATTATCCGTGGAATGATTGTTGAAAAAGGCTGGAAAGGTTTTACAGCACCTGAAACTCATGGTAAATGGTCGCTTCGTGCTTCTGTTACCGGTGAACTTGTTTTTGACGACGTGATCGTACCGAAAGAATTTGTATTTCCAAATGTTCAGGGACTGAAAGGCCCGATGATGTGCCTCAATTCAGCACGTTACGGAATCGCATGGGGTGCCATCGGCGCTGCCATGGATTGCTACGATTCAGCGCTTCGATATTCACTCGAACGTCACCAGTTTGGAAAACCGATTGCATCCTTCCAGCTGCAACAGAAAAAACTTGCCGAAGCCCTTACAGAAATCACCAAGGCACAATTGCTTTGCTGGAGATTAGGTGCTTTGCGCGATCAGGGAAAAGCAACCGCTGCCCAGATTTCCTTGGCCAAAAGAAACAATGTATTTATGGCACTTACCATCGCCCGCGAAACACGTCAGATCTTAGGTGCAATGGGTATCACAGGCGATTTCCCGATGATGCGTCATATGATGAACCTCGAATCAGTGATCACCTACGAAGGAACCCACGATGTGCATCTGCTCATCACAGGAAACGAAATCACCGGTATTCCGGCTTTCAAATAAGAAAACCAAGCACAAAAAAAGGGATCAGGCAAAACCGAGGGCACTGAAAAAGTCCTCTGGACAAATTAATTAACTAAAAAGCAGTAAAAT
>CAZVKW010000078.1:0-14650 GCA_964627945.1 uncultured Lentimicrobiaceae bacterium | reverse complement strand
CAGCTTATTCAATCGTACCGACCACCACAGGAGCTGCCAAAGCCGCAACACGTATTTTTCCGCATCTGAAAGGCAATCTGGGCGGCGCGGGTATCCGTGTTCCGGTTCCGGATGGTTCGCTTACCGATCTCACCTGTACACTTTCGAGACCGGCCAGCGTGAAATCAATCAATGAAGCCTTCAGACTGGCTGCAAGCGGACCTTTGAAAGGAATTCTGCAATATACCGAAGATCCGATTGTATCTGCAGATGTGATTGGAAACACACATTCTGCTGTCTTTGATGCAGGATTGACAGCTGTTTTAGGAGAGAAAAACAGATTGGTGAAAGTAGTTGCCTGGTACGATAACGAAATGGGATATGCCACCCGGCTTGTTGAACTGGTAATAAAGTTCGCCTAGTTCTCAAAGTACAGCAAATCAAGCTTTTTTCCGTCAAAAACTGCATAACTGAAATTGGTGACCCAATCTCCCAGAATGACCATGCTGCTTCTTTCATTCATTGGATGCACAATAGGCAAATGCCTGTGCCCGAATATGAAATAGTCGATTTCGCTGTTTTTGGCTAGGACTGACGCGCAATAGGAGTGGAGCATTTCTTCTTCGATCACGAAACGGAAATCATTTTTCTGTTCCCGGGCGATATTGGCAATCCGGCTTTTATGACTGAAATACAGCCCCATTCGGGTACCTATATCGGGGTGCAACCATTTGAAAAGGAACTGGTTTACTTTCAGCTCAAATACTTTTTTCAGGAATTTATAGCCCGTATCACCCGGTCCGAGTCCATCGCCATGAGCCAGAAAAAAGATCTTACCGCTGAAATTATGAATCTCCGGTTCGCGGTGTAACTGAATTCCAACCTCTTTCCGGAGGTAATCAAAGGCCCACACATCATGGTTTCCCCTGAAAACGTGCACCGGAATCCCGCTGTCGGTTATTTCAGCCAGTTTACCCAGCAAGCGTACATAACCTTTCGGTATGACTGTCGAATATTCGAACCAAAAATCGAATACATCGCCCATCAAATAAATTTCTGATGCATCCTCTTTCACTTGATCGAGCCAGCGAACGAGTCGTTTCTCGCGCTGCAGACTTCTGTCATGGTCAGGCACACCCAGATGAAAGTCGGAGGCAAAGTAAATTTTACCGGGCTTTGTACGCATGGGCGTGGTTTTGAAAACTGTATTAAAACCTAAGTTCTTTGAGTAATTCCTTGATTATCAATGTCATTTTTGGCTGGGCAGCAGCGGCAGCATCGATGACTTCCTCATGTGAGATTTCCATGATTTTGCCTTTCACACCCAAATCGGAAACCACAGAAACAGCAAATACTTTTAATTTACTATGACGTGCAACGATCACTTCAGGTACGGTCGACATACCAACTGCATCAGCGCCAACGGTGTGGATATAGTAATATTCAGAAGGTGTTTCGAAAGTTGGGCCTGTAACAGCCGCATAAACGCCTTCATGTACCTTGATTCCGTTGCGTTCAGCTATTTTATGTGCTTTTTTAAGTATTTCAGGATCATAAGCCTGACTCATATCCGGAAAACGTGGTCCGAGGCGATCATCATTTCTTCCAATCAAAGGATTGGGCATCAGATTGATATGGTCACGAATAAGCATCAGGTCTCCAACAGCAAATTCTGCATTGAGTCCGCCACTGGCATTAGATACAATAAGCAGTTCAATCCCGAGCATTTTCATAACCCTGATCGGAAAAGTAACTTCCTGCATGGTATAACCTTCGTAGTAGTGAAAACGACCCTGCATGGCTACGATCTTTTTTCCACTCAGTTCGCCAAAGATCAATCTTCCCTGATGGCCATGAACGGTTGAAACCGGGAAATTAGGAATCTCGACATAGGGGATAGCCAGTTCAATATCAATTTCATTTGCAAGATCACCCAGACCAGTTCCAAGTATGATTCCGACTTCTGGTTTCCAGTTTACTTTCTTTTGGATGAAATCAGTTGTTTGCTCGATTTTTTCTAACATATTGTATAATTTCTTGATCAAAATTCAAATTATCCTCTTCATGGAAACTCACTGTTATAGGGGCGTAGAACAAAGGTATTCCGTCGAACTGGCGAAGATAAGGAGAATCAGTCAATCGCATCGCATCCTTTTCTGTAGTTACGATGATTTTATTTTTCCCGATCAAATTGTTGAATTGGTTGAGAATCGATTGGATATCTTTCTCCTGAAACGCATGATGATCGGGATAATCAAACAGAATCAGTTGGTTGCATTTTTTACGTAAATGATCTTCCAAAGGATAAGGATTGGCGATTCCACAGAAAAGGATAATGGTGCCGATCGATTTTGGAATCATAAATCCTTTCGTGGGAATTACAGGCAAAAGATTTCCATAGGTGATATAGGAAAAGAATAGTTTTTGGTAAGATTTGGGCTTAATGATCTCCCTGAGCTTTCGGAAAATAAAGGGCGATGGAACTTTCGGAGTTTTTGTAACAATAATAATATCAGCTCTTTTCGCGGCAGAATGAACATCGCGAAGGCGTCCAACCGGAAATAAATAATCATCAGGATATAACTGGTGATAATCAGATAGAAGGATATTTAGTCCTGCCTCCACGGCCCGGTGCTGAAAGGCATCATCCAACAGGATCACTTCCGGTTTTGGGCTTTGTTTTAACAATTCATGAATCCCATGTACCCTTTTTTCGTCCACTGCAACGGTAACCTGATCGAATTTCCTGGTATATTGTTTTGGTTCATCACCGATTTGCTCGAAAGTATCGGTTTTTCCTGCAAGACGAAATCCTTTTGTCTTGCGGCCATATCCGCGGCTCAGAATGGCTACTTTAAATTCTTTGTTTAGTAGCTGTGTAATGTACTCAATCAATGGTGTTTTTCCCGTTCCTCCGAAAGAGAGATTTCCGATACAAATCACGGGCAAATGAAAACTTTCTTTCCGAAAAATATTCCAATTATACATGATGTGTCTGATTTTCAACACCAATGTATAAACAAGCATAATCGGATAGAGTAAAAATCTCATTTCAACTGCTAAATGCTTTGTAAAGTTACTGTTTTTTTATGACAAAATACGGCATAACAATACGATAACATTCAAAAATGGTTACAAAGGCACACGACTTCGGTTGAAAATGTTAATTTTACCTGTTGAATCTGTTCGTCAGAATATTGAGCTTTGGCGGGATTGTTCAGGATGAAGTGTATTTGTTTTGTCGAAAATGATTTTGAAGCTATGGAATTGAAAGTTAAGGATATACTCAAAGTTTTACAGGAAAAAGCACCCCTTGCCCTTCAGGAATCTTACGACAATTCAGGACTCCTGATCGGAGATAAGGAACTTCCGGTGAAAAAAGCACTTGTTTGCATAGACCTGAACGAAGATGTATTAGAAGAGGCGATACGAAAGGATTGTACACTCGTTATTTCTCATCATCCCCTGATATTCAAACCTATCAGGAAGATTGTTCCTGAAAATTTGCAAAGTCGAATCATTATTCGTGCCATTCAGCAACAAATTGCTGTTGTAGCAATGCATACCAATTTGGATAACAGTCATTTGGGTGTGAATATGATGATTGGTCGAAAACTGGGTCTTCAGAAAACATCGATCCTGCAGCCGATGCAGGGAATTCTTCGGAAGATTGTAACATTTTGTCCTTCGGACTATTCAAAAAAAGTGATGGAAGCCATGGCTTCGGCTGGCGCCGGTCATATTGGAAATTATGATCAATGCAGTTTCGGGGTTTCCGGAACCGGAACATTCAGGGCCAATGATGATGCGAAACCATTTGTTGGAAAGACAGCTGAGTTGCATCATGAAAATGAAACGCGCATCGAGATGATCGTGCCTGAATATTCCGTTAAGTCGGTCGTAATAGCGATGAAAACTGTTCATCCATACGAAGAAGTTGCTTACGATATTTATCCGCTCACAAACGAAATGCCGCTTGCCGGAGCAGGTTTGATGGGATCTTTGCCAGAGGAAATGACAGAAGCTGAATTTCTTGCATTTGTGCAATCTGTTTTCGGAACAGCTTGTTTGAAACACACTGTTTTAACAGGAAGAAAGATTAGAAAAATTGCCGTTTGTGGCGGCTCGGGGGCTTTCTTGATTGCGGCAGCTGCAGCGGCTGGAGCGGATGCATTTATCACAGCAGACGTGAAATACCACGATTTTTTTGATTCAGATAGCCGTATGCTCCTGATTGATGCTGGGCATTTTGAAACTGAACAATTTACAAAAGAATTGATAATTGAAATCATTCAAGAAAAATTCCCTACCTTTGCACTCCTGAATTCGGAAATCAATACCAATCCAGTGTATTATTATCAATAAGCAAGAATTTTATGGCAACGGACAAAAAATCAGAGGTGGACAAAAAGCATCAGGCTCATACGGAAGAACTGCATGAAGTAAGTGTTGAGCAGAAACTGGTTGCACTTTACACCCTTCAGCAAATTGATTCTCAGATAGATAAGATCAGAATCATCAGAGGAGAGCTTCCTCTTGAAGTACAGGACCTTGAAGATGAGGTTGTAGGCCTCGAAACCAGGATCGAAAAGCTTGAAAATGAGGTTGTTGTACTCAATAGCCTGATGAACGAGAAAAAACAGGGAATCAAGGACAGCAAAGCGCTGATCACCAAATACGAAGAACAGCAGAAAAATGTTCGGAACAACCGTGAATATGATTCTCTTTCAAAAGAGGTTGAGTTTCAGAATCTTGAGATCCAGCTTTGTGAAAAACGTATCCGTGAACACACCACTTCCCTCAATGAAGTGAATGGTCATATCGATATTGCCAAAGACAAACTCACCGAAAGAACAGCTGATCTGAATCTCAAAAAATCGGAACTTCAGTCGATCATCGAAGAAACCGAAAAAGATGAGCAGGATCTGATGATGAAATCCAAGAAAAGTGAAGAACTGATCGAAGATCGTCTGGTAATTGCTTACAAACGTATCCGCAAAAATGCAAGAAACGGTCTCGCTGTTGTTCAGATCGAACGTGATGCCTGCGGCGGTTGTTTCAACAAGATACCACCACAGCACCAACTCGATATCCGTGTACATAAGAAAGTGATTGTGTGCGAGTTCTGCGGCCGTATTCTGGTCGATCAGGAAATCGCTGCCCTCTATTCAAAATAGATATTTCACCTAAACATAATGAAAGGGAGTGTCGTAAGATGCTCCCTTTTTGTATTTTTACCCTCATGAAGCGCACTTCAGTCCAACTTATTCTCTTGTTTCTTTTTCCGATCATTCTCGGAGCGCAGGACCTTGATTTTAATGAGGATTGTAAAACAGCTTATCGGGAAATTGTTTCACTTCGGTTTGAGCAGGGAAAAAAAATGCTCGAGAAGGAGAAATCTGTTCATCCGGAAAATCAAATACCGTTGATTCTGGAGAACTACATTGATTTTCTGCAACTTTTTATCTCTGAAGACAAACAGTTGTTTGAACGACTGGAAAGTAATAAAGAATTCAGGATCAATATAATAGATGGGAATGAGATTCAATCTCCTGAATATTTGTGGTCTATTGCTGCCATCAATTTGCAATGGGCTTTTGTGCGTTTGAAATTCGGAGAGAATTACACCGCAGCCCTTGAGTTAAGGAAGGCTTTTCTGCTGTTGGAAGAAAATGACAAAAAATATCCGGCTTATCTGCCTGATAAGTTGTTGCTCGGACTTTTACATGCACTTGTTGGGACCATTCCTGAGGAATACCAGTGGCTTGTCAGGCTGGCTTCGATGCATGGGTCAGTGAATCAGGGAATTGCAGAGATGGAACAGGTAGTAAACGATTGCCGTAAGACGGATGAATTTGCGTATTTGTATGAAGAAGCTTTATTTTATCTTGGTTTTGCCAAACTGAATCTTCTGGCGAATCCCGAAGAATCCGATTCCATTCTGGATGATCTTGTGACAGCGGATCAATCAAATCTGTTGATGAGCTATCTGAAAGCAAATTTAGAAATGCGCACAGGCCGCAACGACAGGGCCCTTACCACATTGGTAACTAGACCAGGCGGTAAGGAATATTTTCCATTTCATTATCTTGATTATCTGAGGGCTGAAGCGATGCTGCACAAACTTGATGTAGGAGCAAAAGTGTTTTATCAGCAGTATATTCTATCCTTTAAAGGAATCAATTACCGTCAGGATGCAATACGGAAACTTGCCTGGATTTCCTTACTCGAAGGTGACCCAAAAGGTTATTCTGAATGGATCAAACTGGTTCCCGGACAGGAAAATGGGAGCGTTGAAGCAGATAAACAAGCTGTAAATGAGGCTGTTTCGAAAAATATTCCGGATATTCAATTGTTGAAATCCAGACTTCTTTTTGATGGTGGATACTATGCTGAATCGATGAAGATTCTGGAAGAATCGCGGCAACTTTTGTCCATCCGCGATCAGAATTATAAACTTGAGTTTTATTACCGGCTTGGGAGGGTGCATCATGCGATGGGTAATTTTTCCGAAGCCCTTTTGAATTATCAGATCGTTATTGATTCAGAAAAAAAAACGAAATTATATTATCCTGCCAATGCGGCGCTTAAATCGGGTGAGATTTGTGAATTATCGGGTCGGAAAACAGAAGCGATATCGTTTTACAAACTTTGTCTTTCGATGCAACCCTCTGAATACAAATCCGGCATTCACCAGAAGGCGAAAGCCGGATTAAGTCGTTTAACATCAGATAATTAATTCGCTATATCGTTGAAATAATAGCCGGATTTCAGAATTTCATTCTCGCTGTCACAACGAAGTTGTTGCTGTTGATTTCCTGTGTTACGAGATTAGTGGTATAGTTTTCAGAAGTATACAGATAATAATCCTGTGTTCTTTGCCCATGCACCCAGGCAAAATCAAGTCCAAATCCATCTGCCTGATACCCGATTCCTAAAGAATAAGTTCTCAGGATGTTATCGTTAATGCTTGAAGCATAAGGACTTTCCTGCAAAGCGTAACCACCCCGGAAAGAGACATTGTTCAAACGCCATTCGGTTCCAAAACGAAGGTTATTGGCCGAGGTAAAATTGCTGCGTATGGCATCGTTTTCCGTCCTGAAATTGTAATCAATCGCATTCAGTTTGGCTTGGGTATAATCAACATATTCATAATCAACGCTTAACAAACCTGTTTTACCTATGATGATGGCAGCACTTCCGATGGCACGCAAAGGGGTACGGACAGTATATTCATAATTTCCGGTAGGAGAATCTTTGCGATTATACACACCGTCTAATTTAGAATCGGTGGAGGTATACCAAATATCATTCATGCCGTAATACAAAGTCGGTGTATGGAATGCGGCACCCAGACGCAGCCATTCAACAGGCCAGGCAATAATACCCAATTTCAGATTCACACCCCAGCCACGGGTATCCAGATGTTCAGTATAATTCCATTCTTCAAATCCCGGAATGGTATCGGCATAATCATATTCGCTGTAGGTAGAGGTCTTAAAATACCGTGAGTAAGGCATTCCGAGCGTGGCACCCACATAAATCAGATCATTCAGATTGGCCCCGGCCGAGAACATCCATTCGTTTACCGATCCTTTCAATTCCTGGAATTCTTCCTGACGGATGCCTCCCTGAGGAACCGGACTTGTATAATATAAATCACCGTAATCATCACGAACAGTATCAAGCACATATACATACCAGGCCGGATACAGGTCAAAAGGGAAATTATTTTCAATATCAGCAGGATTGGTCGTACCAAGATCATCCAGATATACATCCACCCTGGAGTGATCGTAATTGTCGCCAACCACGAATGAGCTGCTGTTGAATGTGTTTGTGCGGTTCATTCCGAATCCGATCTGGTAAAATTTTACAGGATTGTCAGTGCTACCTTCAGGATTTTTTGTCGTGAGTACAAATCCGAGATTGCTGAGATTGAAATTGGAACGGTCGTCCTGACCATACATTCCATTGTATTCTGATCCTGTTTTACGGTAGAAAATCTCGGGAGAAATAGTGAATTCAGAAGTTCTGTAGAGACCAAGTCCGGCAGGATTCATGCTCAGGGATGAAAAATCTGCACCGAGGGCTCCGAATGCTCCGCCCATAGCCATGCTGCGGGCTGTGCCCTGATAATTATTTTGTGAAAGACGCAGTGCGTCGGATTCGTTTTGTGCCTGGATTAACTGAAAACTGAGAGCTAACAGTATGAATATCAATGTCTTTTTCATGATGATGTTGTTTTGAATCAGGGAATAGAAATACTGATAATAAAAGGTTTTTTTAATAATAATGTTTGATTGCCCATTTCGGGCAAAGGCCATGTTTATCTGTGGCCTCTGCCTGAAGAGCCTGATGAAGAACTGCTGCCTCCGCTGCCTGATGATGAGCGGCTTGATCCGCTGCTGCTGCTTCCCGATCCTGAGCTGGAACTACGTGATGGAGTATAGCTTTGGTTTGAAGAACTGCGGCTTGGCGAAGTATGGGTTTCAGTACTGCGTGCAGGTTGTGATTTTACCGTTGTTGAACGGTTGTTATTATTGTTTGTTGCCGGCTTAGCTGTCTGATTGTTACCTCTGTTTGTTTCGGTAGGTCTGACATATTCGCTGCTCGATTTTGCCTGGCGCGTTGTAGGTGAAGTGTAGGTTTTCGGACGATCGTATCGCTGTGTATTTGTGCCTGAAGGTTTATTGCCGGCTGGTCTGTCGTAGCGGTTGCGGTATTCGTTCACTTTCTGGTCGGCGGATGGTCTGCTTTCACGCGTTGTGCTTGTTGCAGGTCTGCTGATTTTATTCTGATCCGGACGGCTTTCGTTGATAGCCGGTCTGGCAGCGCGATTGGTTACAGGCTTGTTGTCCTGTTCCGATCTGTTGGCAACCGATGTTCCACGGTTGTTTGGGTTGGCGCTTTTGTTGATGCTATTCTGGTTCGAAGTGGCTGAAGGGCGAATTCCGCGGCCTGTATTAAGACTTGCATTTTTCGTTGAAGAATTATTTGCCAATCCTCTGTTTCCGCGCGGTGAAACATAGGTTCCAGACGCATTGTCGCGATGACCGTAATAATTATTTCCACCATGGGCGTAATATCCGTTTCCGTAATATCCGTCATAATATCCATTGTAGTATCCGTTATTATAGCCACTCCAGTAGCTTCCCGGATAATAGCCACCATACCATGGATCATAAAACATAGAGCCATAAATGCCATAGTAGGGAGAGTAGCCATAGGAATAAGGCCAGCCGTAACCAAAAGACATACCATATCCGAACGGATAACCAAATCCAAAGCTTAAACTAGGACTGTAACATCCGGTATAATAGCTGTCGTAATAGTCAAATCCTGAAGAAGATTCGTCAAATCGACGGAATTCCTGGGCGTATTCTGAATCATAATACGTTTCTGTAGTTGTATAGGTGGTGCCGTCAGTTTCGGTAACCGTTTCGGTGGTTGTGTAGGCCGGACTGACTTCCTGTGTTTGTACTTCGGTAGAAACACCTTCCTGGTAATAGGTTGCGTAATCGTAATTACTTGAACCTGTTACTGTTGAAGTGGTTTGTTTCTGGCTGCTTGTTGCCAGTGTTTCTTTCGGAGCCGCCAAAACATCTTTGTCTTTTCTCGAATAATAGACATCATCATATACCTGACTGCTCGTTGAGCAGGAAGCAATTCCGATGGCAAGGGCAATAATCATTAGGTTTACTGGTTTCATTTTACGATCCTCCTCTTTATTATGGGTCAAACCCGCAGGTTTTTTATAATTTTGCGTTTTAATTTCTATCAGAAAAAATACAAATACTATACCAAAAATTCATGGCAAAAGAACTTACATCACGCGAAGATAATTATTCTCAATGGTACAACGACCTGGTCACAAAAGCTGATCTGGCAGAAAACTCTGCAGTCAGAGGTTGTATGGTCATCAAACCTTATGGTTATGCGATCTGGGAATATATGCAACAGGCTCTGGATAAGATGTTTAAGGATACAGGACACGTCAATGCTTACTTCCCGCTTTTTATTCCGAAATCTTTTTTCAGCAAGGAAGCAAGCCATGTGGAAGGTTTTGCCAAAGAATGTGCTGTTGTTACGCATTACCGATTAAAAAATGATCCGAACGGAAATGGTGTTATTGTGGATGAAACCGCCAAGCTGGAAGAAGAACTGATTGTTCGTCCAACCTCTGAAACCATCATCTGGAACACCTATCGCGACTGGATTCAGTCATACCGCGATCTTCCTTTGCTGATCAATCAATGGGCCAATGTGGTTCGTTGGGAAATGCGTACCAGATTATTTTTGCGTACGGCTGAATTTCTTTGGCAGGAAGGTCATACGGCCCATTCTACCCGTGAGGAGGCCATTGCCGAAGCCGAAAAAATGCTGGATGTGTATGCCAATTTTGCTGAAAACTGGATGGCTATTCCTGTTCTGAAGGGTGTTAAATCGGCCAACGAACGATTTGCAGGTGCCGTAGAAACCTACTGCATCGAAGCCATGATGCAGGATGGAAAAGCGTTACAGGCCGGAACTTCGCATTTTCTGGGACAGAATTTTGCCAAGGCTTTTGATGTTAAATTTTTAAGCAAGGAAAATAAACAGGAATATGTATGGGCAACTTCATGGGGTGTTTCAACCCGACTGATGGGTGCACTTGTGATGACACATTCTGATGATAACGGACTCGTACTGCCTCCACGACTTGCACCTTTTCAGGTAGTGATCGTTCCGATTTACCGAACCGATGAGCAGTTTGAAGCCATTTCGGTAAAAGCACTGGAAATCAAGCAGAAACTGGAAGAAAAAGGAGTCAGGGTGAAATTTGACAACCGCGATACGCATAAACCAGGCTTCAAATTCAGTGAATGGGAATTCAAAGGCGTTCCGGTTCGTCTGGCTATCGGTCCACGTGATCTTGAAAATGAGACCGTTGAAGTGGCCCGTCGCGATACCCTCGAAAAAGAAACACTTCAGATGCAAAATATTGAGCTGAAGGTTGTTCACCTGCTTGAACAGATACAGAAGAACCTCTATCAGAAAGCTCTGGATAGCCGTACCGAAAAAACTTTCCCGATCGATTCATGGGATGATTTCCTCGTTCAGATTGAAAAAGGCGGATTTCTGCTCGCTCATTGGGATGGAACATCTGAAACAGAACAGAAGATCAAAGAGGAAACCAAAGCAACCATTCGTCTCATCCCGCTCGATTACGGAAATGATGAAGGCAAATGTGTTTACTCAGGTATGCCTTCGAAAGGAAGGGTTGTTTTTGCCCGCTCTTATTAAAACTATTTTGTAACAGCTTTATTCAGGCCTGCAGATTGTAAAACCTTTGCCACTACGATAAAAGCATCGCCACGGGCTTCGGTTTGGTATGACTTTCTTTCCTTTGTCCATGCATTTTCAAAGGCATAATAGTCAACTTCTTTGCCCGGTTTCCCGTCTAAAGCCAGACGTAAGCTGTCGGTAAACATTTGCCAGCGTGGCAGATAGAAGTCTTTCAGCATTCCTGACCATTCGCGGTTCGAATAGTCGTGCAGTTCTTCGCTAACCCCTTCAGTTCCCCAAACGCTGATCAGATTTCGTGCATTTTGCTCAAATAAATCTTTTTCGGCAGCTGTAGGTGCGATCTCTTTCGACGAGTTCAACCAGTTTCCCAGCAAGAATTCTTTTCTTGATGAAAGCAGGGTGTCTTGCAGTTCAATGAGATGCAGGAACTCTTTGGATGACTTCTCAAAACCCTTTTTATCTTTTGAGCGAAATGCCTCCATCATATCGCCATATATTTTCTGGCCATGATTGGCAATTACCTGTCGGGTAATATCTACAATATCATATTGATATGTATCTGTTTTCCCAATGTCAGATACACTTTCAAGCAGCAGGAAAAGAGCTTTCTCCAGTTCAGCCGGATCGTAATTAATCTTGATCGTTCCCCAGCGAAAAGCACCTTTGACATCCATCGCTCCTCTTGCGCAGAAGATCGATTCCGAGGTTCCTTCTTGCTGCGTAGGGCAGGAAAGAACACTTTTGTAAATGATCTGCCATGCCTGCTGTGCTTTCAAAACGGTCTTCCCATAACGCGCTGTCGTGAAACTATTTACCCAGTAAGTAACATCAGGCTGCTCGTTCCGCCAGGCCATTTCGTAAATCAGTTCATAGTTGATCGGGTTAGTAAGGCTTCCTTCCATCATGGTTCCGATTCCCTGAATATTCTTCCCGATTTCACTCTGAAGTGCTGCGATTGGTTCGGTTGCATAAGTATCCAGTTTCCCAACCATTCCTACTTTTCCACCGAAATTCAGCAGTGAGCACCAGATCCATTTTCTTCCGTCATAACCATTCCGGCTGCGCCACTGCGGCTTGCTTTCGGCAAAAAGATCGAGGATGATTACGCGGTCTTTCACCGCGCCATCAAGCAATTCCTGACTGGGATTGTCCCACCAGCCCTGTAGAATCCAGTTCGACTCAGGGTGGGCGTCGAGCATGGATTTGTGGATCAATGAAGCGCTTTTTTTAATATCGATTCCTTTGGTTTCGCCTCCCTCGTGGAATGGATCTCCACCATAGAAAGCTGTTTCTCCGTAAAGTTTTGACTGCTCATCGTAAAATACTTTTGCCATCTGCGAAAACAAACTATCCGATGGATCAAGGAAGGCGGGTCGCTGAAATCCTTTATTTCCTGCCCAAAGGCCACCATAGTAAATCTTATTTTTTGGATATTTCTGACGTAACTGATCAGGAACCATACCGTAGAATCCCTGAAAAACAGGACTCATCCCAAGTTCCCGCATGCGAGTCAGGATTTTTTTCTGCAAAACAACACGGCTGTCGATCCATTCCTGTGAGACCGGACCGCCCCATCCTTCGAGATTGCCCATCAGCCACCATGCTGTATAAGCCGGACCGGGTAAAAAGCTTTTGATTTCGCCGTCGCTGAAACCAAATTTCTGCAAAGTATTCTGCCAGACTGCTTCTGTTCCGATGGTGGCAAGTGGCATATTGATTCCGTTCAATACCATCCAGTCGATTTCCTTTTCCCAGCGATCCCAGTCCCAGAACGAGCTTGTATAATTGAATGTGCAGTAATTCAGGTAGTAACGGTATGGATATGGACCTATAATCCGCACTTTTGGACCAACCTTTGGTAGTGGGTTGGGTATGCTCAGTTGCTCCCCGGCGCGTGAAATCTGGCTGTGACAATAATAGCGCAGATACCAGTTGAGTGCATATCCAATGGATGTGTGGGAGGAACCCCGTAAAACCAGCTTTTCTTCCACCGATTCTATTTCAAAGACATCTTTCCCCTCTTCCTTTTTGATAGTTTCTAAACGGATCTGGTTTGCGGCCTTTTCACCTATTAGCCGACCGATTACTTTTTCGACCGGAACAAGATCTGTTTTTGGGGGATTTGTGCATTGGGTACACATACTTATACAAAGTAAACCCAGGATTATGTGGAGAATTTTTTTCATTGATTTAATTTTTTTAAAGAAAAACAGACAACTAAACTTTCAGGAAAATCTTCTGTCTGTATAAAAAATAAAGGAATAACCATTTCACGGCCAGCACACAAAGTTCATAAAACGGCATCTGAAAAGCGCCAAGTTCGGTATAAAAACCGTGAATGAAGATTTTTGCCACCATTCCAAAATCGAAGACTGCACTCATGAGATAAATGGTGATTGAGTTCATGCCAATTACCGTAAACGGGAAAGCCCATTTGGTATAGCCTTTCACGTCGATCAGCCAGTAAAACAGTCCGATCAGCAACATTGATATTCCGGCTGTGAGCGAAACGAACGATCCTGTCCAGAGATATTTGTTGATGGGATAAATCAGGCTCCAAATGATGGCCAGGACGATGAGTGCTCCGCCTGATGCGAAGAAAAATTTCAGTTTAATCGTATCATTATCACTGCTTAGCAGTCGGTAGCCTGCCAGCACACCAATCAGGACACTGGCGATGGCCGGGAAGTTTGTAAGAAGACTTTCGTTGTCGCCGTATGGATAGCAGCACATCGATCCGGGTAACCACTGGCGGTCGATATAGCCCGACAGATTGCCTTCGGGACTAAGATCATAGGCCGAAAATCCGGGTGCAGGAATCAGCAGCAGAATCAGCCAGTGAACCATCGTGAGTGTAACAGCCCAGATCAGGATTCCCTTTTGTTTGCTGTTCATCACAATGATGGAAGCGAAGAAATAGGTGAAGGCGATGCGGTGAAGTACTCCGGTATAGCGTAAGGTTTCGAAATTGAAGTCGAAAAGACCGTTGTAAATCAATCCGAAGAGGTAAAGCAGGATTGTTCGACGAAAAACATGCACATACATTTCGTTTTTCGAAGCGCCTTTTGCCAGTCTTTTGGTGATTGACAAAGGCATGCTGAGTCCCATGATGAACAGGAAAAGCGCGAAAATAATATCGTAAAACCTGAAACCCGTCCAGGCAGGATGATCCAACTGAAGTGCCAGACTCTTGAAAAATGGCGTACCGAAAAAGGCGAAAAGTGAAATAAAAAACGCATCTCCTCCGCTGATCCAGAACATATCAAATCCGCGAAGAGCATCAATCGACCGAATACGGCCGTTGCTTGGTGTCGAACTCATGATTACAGGCTTAAAATTATCGGATAGAATCCGTTGTTAAAATTAAAAGAAATTTTGTTTG
>CAZVKW010000077.1:11965-14719 GCA_964627945.1 uncultured Lentimicrobiaceae bacterium | reverse complement strand
AGTTCAACAGATTAAAAATAAGCAACAAAACAAAAGGCAAAAGAATCAGCAGACAATGATACACAAAGGCTTTCTTTGAGCCAAGTTTCACCACGAGTGTGTTTTTGCCATTAGCGCGGTCATTGTTCACATCACGCATATTGTTTAGATTCAATACACCTGTGCTTAGAAATCCCATTGCTGAAGCAGGAAGAAATATCATAAAACTGAAGCTTTTTGTGGCCAGAATATAGGTACCGATCACGCCGGTCAGACCGAAGAAAAGAAACACAAAAAGATCACCGAAACCCGCGTATCCGTAAGGGTTTTTCCCGACCGTATATTTAATTGCTGCGGCAATGGCGCCGATGCCTGTGAGTACAAAGATGAGCGAATGCAGCAAACTAAGTCCGGAAGCCAAAAAAACAAGCAACAAACCAGAGATGAATGACAAAGCAGCGAAAAATATCACAGCGATTTTCATCTCTACAGGAGTAATCTCACCCGCCTGAACCGTTCGTTTTGGACCGATCCTGCCGGCATTGTCGATCCCGTTTTTTGAATCGCCATAATCATTGGCAAAATTGGACAAAGTCTGAAGAAAAAGCGTTGTGATTCCGGCCAGAATAACAGGAAAAGTCCTGTAGCTTGGATGCAGAGCAGCAACAAAGCCGCCCAGAGCGATGCTTGCCAGTGCCAGAGGCAGTGTACGGAGCCTTGCAGCTTTGATCCAGAATTTAAGACTTGCCATGATTAATTACTTTTTTGTTTACCTACAAAATTTGCCACACACGTTTTCATTCATCATCCTCAATATCAAATAGCTCACGAAGCTTTTGTTGTAGTAATTTCTTATCAGGAAGTTTAGTTTTGTATTCTGACACCATCGTTGGAGATAAACTTCGGCTCAAAGCATATTCCACAACTTCGTTGTCTTTGTCTTTACACAACAATACTCCGATACTAGGATTTTCATTTGCTTTTTTCACGTCTCTATCCAATGCCTCCAGATAAAAATTCAGCTGTCCTAAATGGTCCGGTTTGAATTTGTTTGCTTTCAGCTCAAATGCCACCAAACATTGTAAACCACGGTGAAAGAACAGAAGGTCAATATAAAAGTCACTGTTGCCAACCTGTAATTTGAATTCTTCGTCTATAAATAGAAAATCTTTGCCAAGTTCAAGAATAAATTCTTTCAATTGTTTTACCAAACCATGCTGTAACTCCCTTTCGTTGTGTGATTCAGGTAAATTTAAAAAATCCAGAATGTAACTGTCTTTAAATGTATTCGTTATATCTGGTTTAATTTCTCTCAACACTGTTGAGAGTTTTAAGTTTCCAATCATAGTCCTTTCAAAAAGGCCGGAAGATATTTGTCTGTCGAGTTCTCTGTAGCTGTAGTTTTCCTGTTTGGTTAAATTCAAATAAAACTCCCTTTCTACAGTAGTTTTACATCTAGAGAAGATCGCTAAATTGTGCGACCAGCTTAATTCTCTCAATCCTGTTGAGAGTTTTGGCAAGTCCTTATAGGTCTCGTAAAACTGCTTCATTCTCCACAGATTCTTGTCAGAAAATCCCTTTATCTCCGGTTCGTGTTGTTGTATATATCTTGCTGATTCTATCACAACAGAATCGCCCCATTCAGCAATTTCAAGTTTCTTACTGATATACTCTCCGATACTCCAGTAAAGGTTGATTAGTTCTGAGTTAACCGCTCTTATAGCATTCGTCCGGGATTGTTTTATTAATTGAATAATATCAGAAAAAGGATTTTCCATATTTGTGGGATTACTTCAAATAAAATGATATTTCTCTAAATACTAAATTCGTGATATATTCATTTTCAAGTTCTTATCCAGTCTGCAGTCAAATGCTACTATTCTGACAATAAATAAAAAGACGAACCCGTTTTAGAGAAACCAATTTTTTGCTATTCCAATTCAAAATACGTTTAAAAAAATCTGTGAACTCACTCAGCGTAGCTATTAAATGACAATCTCATGGAAATTTAGGGTATTTATGAAAATCAGGCTCACGTTTTTCGAGGAAAGCGTGTTTGCCTTCCTGAGCTTCTTCGGTAAGATAATACAAGAGCGTGGCGTTTCCTGCAAACTCCTGAAGTCCGGCCTGACCGTCAAGTTCGGCATTCAAACCCAATTTGATCATGCGCAAAGCCATCGGACTGCGTTTCATCATGATTTCGCACCATTCAACGGTGGTATCTTCGAGTTTTTCGAGTGGAACAACTTTGTTCACAAGACCCATTTCGAGGGCTTCGGCGGCTGTATAAAACTGGTTGAGGAACCAGATCTCGCGGGCTTTCTTCTGCCCTACAATGCTAGCCAGATAACTCGATCCAAAACCGGCATCAAAACTTCCGACTTTGGGTCCGACCTGCCCGAAACGGGCGTTTTCGCTGGCAATGGTTAAATCACAGATTACATGCAGCACATGTCCACCACCCACTGCCCAACCATTCACCATGGCCACCACAGGTTTCGGCATCGAGCGTATTTTACGTTGTACATCAAGCACATTCAGGCGCGGGATTCCGTTTTCGTCGAGATATCCGCCTTCGCCTTTCACCTGCTGATCGCCGCCACTGCAGAAAGCTTTTTCGCCTTCACCTGTAAGAACGATCACATAAATATCCTGCCGTTCGCGGCTGATATCCAGCGCTTCAGCAATTTCGAAGGTGGTTGTCGGCCGGAAAGCATTGTGCACTTCGGGGCGGTTAATCGTGATTTTGGCGATATGATTCCAGATTTCGAACCG
>CAZVKW010000077.1:0-11865 GCA_964627945.1 uncultured Lentimicrobiaceae bacterium | reverse complement strand
CCGACTTGCTTATCTTTGCCACTCGATCAGAAAAGAAATGGAACGCTACCTCATCGGAATCGATGATACCGACAATGCCGAAAGCCGCGGAACAGGCTTCAGGGCACGCCAATTGGGTGCTTTGCTCGAAAAAGCAGCTTTTGCCATTGTGCATAATATCAGCCGTCATCAGTTGCTTTTCGATCGCCGGATACCTTACACATCGCATAACAGCTCGGCCTGTATATACCTCAGCATCAGCGATTATGCCGGTGCCTTAGAACTTTGCCGCGAATATCTGAAAACAGAAAGTGCCCCGGGTTCCGATGCCGGACTTGCTGTACAGAAATACGATCTGGTGAACGATGAAATCTGTAACTGGGGGAAACGCGCCAAAGCCGAAATCCTCACCCAGACCGAAGCGCGCGAAATGGCCCAACGACTGGGTGTTTATATCGAAGGATTCACCGGAAATGAAGACGGCGTGATCGGTTCACTGGCCGCGATCGGTTTGCGTAAAAACGGGAACGATGGACGAGGCCTTTGGGTAAGTGGACAGGATCTGCGAGAAATTCAAGGCATTATCAGCGTGGGTGAATTGCTTGGTTTGAGCAATATCGACGCGGTAACAGACCGTGATTATCAAGCTGTTCCAAACGAACATCTGATACTGACTTTCGACTGGATGAAACCCATCATCCGTGACCATAAATTGCTTATTATTGCTGATAAATCTGACAATCCGAACGAATATGAATGGCAAGTCACAACCAAAGACTATATCAAAAGCATTTCCGGTTAACCGTCTGCTGACCGAAGTCCTGATTCTGATGCTTTTCGGGGCAGCAGCTATTTTGTTGCGTGCGTATCTGCGTATCCCGCTCAATTTGCCCGGCCACCATGGGTTGGAAGTGATGGCGATGCTATTGATCGGACGGAAGATATCCGATTTGCCTTTTGCAGCAAGCATCTCAACCGTAACGGCTGCCCTGATGATCTTTTTACCGCTACCCGGATTGAAAGATCCGTTTTTGCCTTTTATTTTTCTGCTCATGGGTGCAGTTATTGATTTGATTTACAGATTTATATCCAGATTTCAGGAAAACATTTTCCTATTCGGAATCCTTGGCGGAATTGCCTATTTCATGATTCCATTATCCCGACTGATCCTTTTTACGCTTGCCGGATATCCTTACGAAAGCTTTGTGAAATTCGGTTTTGCTGTTCCGCTTGCATCGCATTTTGTTTTTGGTGCACTGGGCGGAATGCTGGCCTACGGCATTGTTAAAACCACCGAAAAAATCAGAAAATAGTCGATGAAGTTTTTTGCAAAATATCATTTTCACATGCTTCGATATGCCTTTTACAACATATCGAATTGCCTGATTTTCTGTTTTGTATTGATTGTTTTTTTGAATTCATGCAACAAAGCGGAACCCTCCTATCCTGCCCCGGAAATTCATTTCATAACATCCGATGACTTTACGTTTACTGATACCACTCTGTTGCTCGGAGCCAAAGTGAAAATTGGCTTTTCTGCCGGCACAAACAGTCCGGATGCCCTCACCCATATCAACATCACTTCTTTGCGCGATACTGTATTAACTTCTTTTGATACAGGTATTTATAACAATCAATTTGACTATGTCCTAAATCTTTCGAAAGGTGTCGCTTTAGAGGAAAAATGGCAGTTCTATGTACGTGACCGCGAAGGAAGAAAATCAGAAACCCTCGAAATCAAACTGAAAAAGGATTCAGCATCCATTTTTCAAAACATCCGCATCCTCGATCCGGTGATTCTTGGTGCACAAAACAATGTCAATACCGGAAGTTTCTTCTCGTTTACCAACGAAACTGTTTATCCGCTGCAAACTGCATTTAATATGCAGGATCAGATCCATCTGCTGTATTTCTACGATCTGATTGAGACTGACCAACATACGATTTCTTCGCCCGGAGCCAATATCGACGCATCTGTATTTCCGGGAGAATCGGGCATCTCAAACTGGACGGTTCGTAATACCCTGAGATTCATGGAGGTGCAAAATCTGCTTGTTTCCGATTTCGAAAATTGCCGTAACGACAGTCTGATCGAATTCAACACTTTTGTGTTTACTTCTGGCTACCGGAAAGCGAAAAATCTGGTTTCCGGAAATATTTACGCTTTCGTGAGTGATACCGGACGAAAAGGTCTCTTTCTGGTGAAATCCGTTGACGGAAATGAAGCAGGAAGCATTGAAATTGCCATCAAAATGGAGGAAGAATGAGAAATAAGTGGCTCTTCATTCCCGCTTTTCTGCTCGCAAAAATTGTTTTTGCACAATCTCCAGACACAACTGCGATCAATCTGAACGAAGTAGTAGTGACCGCCACCCGCAACAACAATCTGCTGATGGACATTCCGGCGCAAGTGGATGTGATCAACAAGGATGAAATAAGCTCTTTTCCGCTTAGTACCATCGACGATATCCTGAAATCGGCCGCCAATGTGTATGTGAACCGCAGCTGGGGCATTTTTTCGAAAAACGCTGCCATCACCATGCGCGGCCTCGAAGGCAGCGACCGGGTACTTATTCTCATCGACGGTATCCCCAAAAACAGTCTGACCGGCGGCTCAGTCAACTGGCACAATGTGCAGCCTGCCGAACTTGAAAAGATTGAAGTAGTAAAAGGTCCGGTATCAGCACTTTACGGGAACAATGCCATGGGTGGTGTGATCAATCTGATTACCAGACTTCCCGAAAAAAAGTTTGAAGGAAGCGCCGAAGCCTTTTATGGAACCTACAACACTCTGGGCGGAAACCTCAATCTGGGTGGAAACCACGTCAAAAACGAAGAAGGATTTTACTGGCTTCTGAACGGTTTTTACCGCCAGGGGGATGGTTATCTGTTCGAAGCACCTGACTATATCGACCCGACAGACATCAAAACAGCTTTGAACGAAGGCGGCCTGAACCTGAAAACCGGCTATCGTTTCAACAACAAACAACGCATCGAACTGGTTGTTGATCAATACAATGAAGTACGTGGAGGAGGAACAAAAATCTTCACCAATGAAGGAAGTGTTGACCATGTTTTCACCGGACATTTTCGGGCGAATCATTATGCCACTTACGGAAAAGCCCTTGTCACCACCTCGGTTTATTATACCAACGAAGATTATTTCAGTCAGAAAGAATCGATGAACGAATCGGCTGAATACCGTCTGCTGGATAGCTATCTCAAGCGGCAGGATTACGGCATCATCAGTACTATGAGCATACCCTGGTTTGCCAGACAAAGACTTACAGCAGGATTCGAAATCAAATCAGGATCAAGCACTTACAATGAGATTTACCGCACTTCACCCGATGAACTGTATTCCAATGGAAAACTTGATATCGCCGGTATTTTTGTTCAGAATGAGCTTCCTTTCTGGAAAAGCAAACTCAAGGCGGTTCTCGGTCTGCGGCTGGATGCTGCGCGTTTTTACGACGGCAGACAAAGTGTTGTGAATCCGACAAAAGCAACAGGATTCAGCAAAAGTTTCGATGAGAATTTTGACCCAAACAGCTGGTTTGCACTCAGTCCGAAAGCATCGCTCGAATATGCTTTTAAGCCTTCGAGCCGGATGTATGTTTCCGTATCGAGAGGATTCAAACCTCCGAAAATCAAGGATCTTAGCCAATCGGGCAAGATCAACAAAGGTTTCAGGCTGGCGAATCCGGAGCTGGAACCCGAATACCTGACGAATTACGAAATCGGATACAGATATCTACAGAACGAACGTCTGATCATCGGAACTGCCCTGTATTATTCACTGGGCCGCGATTTTCAGTATTCCGTTTCGACCGGTGATTCGGTGGATACCGGCGGAACTTCGCTCAAACCTGTGTTGGTTTCGGAAAATATTGCCCGCGTAAAAATTGCCGGTCTCGAACTTTCTGCAAGCTATTTCATTACCCGGCAATTGTCGGTTCAACTCAGTTATGCCTATAACTATTCGATTATCAGCGAGTACCATCCTTCACTTGCTGATCCATCGGCCAATCTTTCAGGAAAACAAATGGCTGAGGTATCACCGCATACAGCCTATGCCGGATTAGACTGGAAGAATCACTATTTCAATTTTCAGATCAACGGAAATTATGTGGATCAGCAGTGGTTCGATCCCGAAAACACGATTCTGGTGGATGACTATTTCCTGCTGAACACGAGGATCTCGCGTGTCTTCTATAAACATTACCAACTGGCCTTCGATGCACAAAACATCCTTGATAATCAATTTGTTGACCGTAAGGGAGAACTTGCTCCCGGACGATATATGACTTTCACATTTACCTATAAATTTTAAACCTAAATCCTATGAAAAAAATCTTTACAATTATTATCGTTTTGTTTATCAGTCAGTTAACATTCGGACAGGATGTCACATTGGCAACATGGACCTTTCCTACAGGAAATCTGATGGATACCATTGCAGAAGAAGGCTCCGAGCTGAATCTGAATGTGTATATCAACACCATGGGTGGAACCGGCGTCATCAGCATGAAAAACGGAGCCTCAACCAAAGCCGCACAAGCCGAAGGATGGAATGCCGGAGTTGATACGAAAGCCTGGCGTATTTTTCTGAATACAACTGGCTATGAAAACCTCAAACTCAGTTCGAAACAGCAATCAGGCAATACCAACCCTGGTCCGCGTGACTGGCAGTTGCAGATCAAGATCGGCGATGCCGGAAATTGGGTCAATGTTTCAAACGGAGCCTACACCGTGCAGAATGACTGGACAACAGGTGCGCTGAGTGATCTGGCACTGCCAGCAGAATGCAACAACCAGCCGCTGGTATATGTGCGTTGGGTAATGACTTCGAACCTTGATGTCAATGGCGCTGAAGTACTTTCGACCGGGACCACTAAAATTGATGACATCCTTCTGACCGGTACAGTGATTACCGGAATCAACGAAAATGAAAATCAACAGGCTGTGAAGGTTTATCCCAATCCGGCCAGCGATAAAATAACCATCGAAAGCGCTGAAAACATCGCTCAGATTGAAATTATCAATACCACAGGCGCTGTTGTTGTAACAGCTCATCCAAACCAGAACACCTATATCTATCAGGGAAAACTTGCGGCAGGAGTTTATATTGTCAGAGTTGGATCTTCTGATAAAACTCAGCCTTCCATACAGAAAATTGTCATGAAATAATTTGAACTAACGTTGAAATAGAAAAAGGAGGTTTTTTAAACCTCTTTTTTTGTGAATTACATGATTTTGTTTAATCTTTTTAAGTTTTCATTAAACAAAACTAAGAAATCTTTGTTGTAAGATCATACATAGAAACAATATGTGCGATCCAGAAGTTAGAATAAGTTTTTCAGGACTGAAAATTGACTACTTTTATGTGGCTTACGATTGGAGTCGTTCTAAACTATTGTTTTGGTACACAGGTTTTTCACCTAAATTTTGTTGAAAATGGAACTTTACAATCAGATTGCATTCAAAACCAGTAAGTTAATCACCCGCTCCTACAGCACCTCTTTTTCGATGGCTGTCGGATTACTGTCGTCCGAAACAAAAAAAGGGATTTACAGCATCTATGGCTTCGTAAGGCTGGCTGATGAAATTGTGGATACTTTTCATCAAAGCAACCAGAGTATTTTGCTGAAAAAATTCGAGCATGACTGTCTCGAAGCCATCGCCGCAGGCATCAGCATGAACCCGGTTTTACATTCTTTTGCCATCACTGTGCGCCGCTATAAGATTCCGATGCATATGATCGATGCCTTTTTGCGGAGCATGAAAGCTGATCTGGAGAAAAGCGTTTATACGCATCAGGGCGAACTGAATGACTATATCTACGGCTCAGCCGATGTGGTGGGACTGATGTGTCTGAAAGTATTCGTAAACGGCGATGAGGAGCGTTATCAGTCGCTCGAAAATCCTGCCATGAAACTCGGTTCGGCTTTCCAGAAAGTGAACTTTCTGCGCGATCTGAAAGCCGATTTTGAAGGTCTTGACCGTACATATTTTCCCGGTTTTTCCATCACGACTTTTAATGATGAGTCCAAAGCCCTGCTAATCAAAAATATAGAAGAAGATTTTGATGATGCATTTGAAGGGATTAAAAAACTTCCGGGAAGAGCCAGACTTGCTGTGCTTGTTGCTTTCATTTTCTACAAACAGCTGCTTCGCAAGATTAAACAAACACCAGCCAGTCAGGTTATTACGACCAGAGTGAGGGTATCTGACAGTCAGAAACTGTTTTTGCTCAGCAAAGCCATGTTTCAATATAAATTCAATATGTATTTCTGAATTTCAAACCGAATGCTATGATCATCCACCTTTTACTTTTTGTTGCTGCATATTTGTTCATGGAGTTTGTGGCCTGGTCGAACCATAAATATGTGATGCACGGCTTTTTATGGCGCTGGCACAAAGACCACCACATCAACGATCAGGCGAAAGTGGCGCTGCACGAAAACCAGCACAAAGGCTTTGAAAAAAACGATTTGTTTTTCCTGGTTTATGCCCTTCCTGCCATTGCGCTGATGATTGCCGGATTCAGTCTGAAAATCTACGAAATGGTTTCGATCAGCATCGGAATCACGGCCTATGGTTTTACCTATTTCATGATCCATGATGTGCTTATTCATCAGCGTCTGCCACTCCGCTTTTTGTGGGAAAATCCGGGAGCCTACTCCAAAGCCATTGTGCGTGCGCATCTGGCCCATCACCGGCCTAAAAACGCGGTAGATTTCCGGAATTTCGGTTTGCTCATTTTCTCAGGAAGATATTTTAAAGAATAGTTATGTCGTTGTATTTCATTCTTTTACTTGGGAGCATCGCGGTTCCCTTTCTGCTGAGTTTCGACCGAAAACTGCAGTTTTACCGCCAGTGGAAATTTGTGATTCCATCGACCCTGATCATCGCTGCAGTATATATTTTCTTCGATATTCTGATGACAGGCTGGGGTGTTTGGGGATTCAACAGCCGCTATCATTCTGATATTGTGATCTGGCATTTGCCCATCGAGGAGTGGTTGTTTTTTATTGTAATTCCGTATGCAAGCATATTTCTACATGAGTCAGTTGTGTTGTATTTTCCTCATATTAAGATCAGTAAGAAATATTCCGATTATCTGACCTATGGGTTTCTGATTTTTTTAAGCCTCATGCTTCTGCTAAATCCGGATAAAACCTATACGGTATATATTTTCGCAACTGTGATTCTTTCGCTGCTGCTTTCCTTGTTTGATTCATCACAAACCATCCGGAGTTTCTACCTTACTTTTCTGTTGATTCTTGTTCCGTTCTTTATTGTAAACGCCATTCTAACAGGCAGTTTCATCGAAAGTGAAGTCGTCTGGTACAACGATGCCGAAAATCTGGGCATCCGGATTTTGACCATTCCGGTCGAGGACATCGGCTATGCGTTCAGCATGATTTTACTGAACTTGCTGCTTATTAAATTGTTTCAAAAAAAATATTTTAAAAGCGTCAAATCATGAACCGACAGAATCTGATTGAAGGATACAGCAAATCCGCGATGATCTTTTTCATCATTTTTTATGCTGTCGCCATCGCAGGTTTCAATTTCCCTGAAACAAAATCTCTCTTCCTAAACCTGACGCCGTTGGCACTTTTACTGAGTTTCACGGGAATGATGATTTTTCACGAAGGTGATTTCGACCGCAAAAGCATCGGGATTTTTCTGCTGATTTTCGTTCTGGGTTATTTTGCGGAAGTAGCCGGCGTGCTGAGCGGAAGAATTTTTGGGGCCTACAAATACGACACCGCCCTCGGATGGAAGTTTTTAGAAACTCCCCTGCTGATCGGAATGAACTGGCTGATGCTGACTTACGGATTTGCCACGATCGTGCAGAAAAGTAAACTCAGTCATATTGCCAGACTGGTGGTAGCAGCTTCAGGAATGGTTTTGTATGATGCCGTTCTCGAGCCATCAGCTTCTGCCCTGCAGATGTGGACCTGGGAAAACGGACAGATTCCTCCACAGAATTACTCGGCATGGTTCGCGTTCTCGCTTCTTTTTCAATGGATTATACAAGGATCTGGCATTCAACTCAAAAACCGCATCGCCTGGCTGATCCTTCTGTGCCAGTTCGTTTTCTTCCTCGTTTTATACGTTTTTAATTCCTTCAACCTCTGATGCTCGAAGCCAGACAAAATTGCTTTGTGGTTGCCTTTTTCAGGTGGTATACGCGCTGGAAGCTGAAGCGGAACTTTCATCATGTGCTGATCAACAGTACATTTCAGGAAAAGAATCTGCCTGTTCTGGTACTTTCGAACCATATGAGCTGGTGGGACGGATTCTGGGTTAACTACCTCAATCAGAAGGTTTTTCAACGCAAATTCTATTTCATGATGCTGGAAGAGCAGTTGCGGAAATTCAGCTTTTTCCGGAATACCGGTGCTTTTTCGGTCAAAAAAGGCAGTCGTTCGGCGGTTGAATCATTGCGATATGCTTCCAAACTATTGTCAGACAAGCAAAACATGGTACTGATGTTTCCGCAGGGAGAAATTCAAAGCATGCATCAGCAGGAAATTGTTTTTGAAAAAGGTCTTGAAATCATCCTGAAAATGACCGAAAATCCGGTTCAGATCGTCTTTGTGGCCAATCTGACCGATTATTTCTCACAAGCAAAACCTCTTTTGGCCATCTATGCGGAAGAATATACCGGAACTGAATTTGGTCTTACTGATATTCAGACAGCTTATCAGGAATTCTACAATCGTTGTCTTGCCCGAAACCTCAAAATGAAGCCGGAATGATGGAAATAGTCGCCTGGTCGGTTTTTGCTTTTCTGGCAATCCAGTTTCTGGTTTCGCTGGCCAATCTGCTTTGGGCTGAAAAACTTCCTGTAAAAGCTAAAGAATCAGATGTTTTCGTTTCGGTATTGATTCCGGCCCGCAACGAAGAAGCCAATATTGCCCAGCTTCTCACCGATCTCGGCGCGCAAAATCACCCGAATCTTGAAATCATCGTTTTTGATGATGAATCAGAAGATCAGACGCTTACGATGACAAATAGTTTTGTGGAAGAAGATTCGCGCTTCCATTTGATCCGTTCTGAAGGTCTTCCGCCCGGCTGGCTCGGCAAAAACAATGCCTGCCATCAGCTCGCCCAAAAAGCGAAAGGGAAATATCTATTGTTTCTGGATGCGGATGTGCGCATCAGCCGTGACTTTGTGGGCCGTTTTCTTGATTTTACGATGAGGAAAAAGTTAAAACTGGCAAGCATTTTCCCGAAACAGATCATGTTCAGCACAGGCGAAAAGCTAAGCGTTCCACTGATGCATTTTATTCTCCTCAGTTTGCTGCCGCTGATGCTGGTCAGAAAAAGCAAATTTGTATCGCTTTCGGCTGCCAACGGTCAATGTATGCTGTTCGAAGCAGCATATTATCACGAAATTCTGCCGCATCAGCAGCTGAAAGCCGAAAAGGTGGAGGACATTAGGATTGCACAACTGTATAAATCTCATCAGCAGCAAATTGCGTGTCTTACAGGCGAAACCGGAATCCAGTGCCGGATGTATCAGAGTTTCGGTCAGGCGGTAAACGGTTTCAGCAAAAACATCAGGGCATTTTTCGGGAATTCATTCCTGTTGGCCATGGTTTTTTGGCTGATAACTACTTTCGGACCGTGGCTTGTACTTTTCGTTCTGCCACTTCCGATTGGAATCGTTGGCATCGTCATCTGGCTGCTGATACGAGTTTTTATTTCGGCACAAAGCCGGCAGCACATTTTCACAAATCTCATATCCCTCATTCCCCAGCAGATCAGCCTCGGATGGATCATCCTGAAAGCCATGCTGGCAAATATCACCAAATCTCTCGTATGGAAAGGAAGAAATATTTCATAATTATTGTATTGTTTTTTAGTGTAATCAGTTTACGTTCAGAAACTTACAAAGAACTTATTTATCAGTCGTATATCCGCAACGATATTTCGATCTGGATCGGTGTGATGAACAAAATGCAGGCAGAAAACCTGCCATCGGATGAATTTCAGGCAGAATTACTGAACTACGAATATGGTTATGTGGGATATTGCATTGGCGTGGAAAAGGATGATGAAGCCGAAAAATATCTCGGACTTGCGCGAAAAAGAATGGAAAAACTTGAAAAAAGAGGATGGAATCCATCCATGATAAACGCTTATGAAGCAGCTTTTTACGGCTTCGAGATCGGACTCAACAGTTTTAAGGCGCCTTTTGTTGGGCCATCGAGCATGAGTGCGGCCAAAGCAGCCCTTCAGCTAGATCCGGAAAACTGGATGGCCTATGTGCAATATGGAAACGTACAGTTTTATATGCCTTCGGTATTCGGAGGATCGAAAAGCGAGGCCCTTGAATACTATTCCAAAGCCAAAGCACTGTTGGAAAAAGAGTTACAAAACAATCTCAGAGACTGGAATTATCTGAATCTGCTCACTTTGATCGGACAGTCATACGAAAAAATGGGCAAGGATGACGATGCCCGTAAAACCTACGAATTCATTCTGAAAACAGAGCCCGGATTTGACTGGGTGAAAAACGAATTGTATCCACAACTTATTAATAAACAATAATATGCAAAAATCTGTTCTCGTTGTCGGCGCCGGAATCGGCGGACTTGCCACGGCACTCCGATTGGTGAAAAAAGGCTATCAGGTCGAAATCATTGAAAAACATTCACAGGCCGGCGGAAGGCTCAACCAGATCAAAAAAGATGGATTTACCTTCGATACAGGTCCGAGTTTCTTCAGTATGTCGTACGAATTTGAAGAATTCGCCCGTGAATGCAATATCAAACTTCCATTCGAATATGTTGAGCTTGATCCGCTCTATTCGGTAAACTTCAGCGGAAGTGCAAAAACCTATTACCTCTATAAAGACATCAAGAAACTGGCGGCCCAGTTCAAAGATATTGAGCCTGATTTTGAGCAGAAAATGGAGCAATACCTCGATAAATGCAGCCGGCTTTTTCACGATACAGTCGATCTGGTGATCAAACAGAATTTCGACTCGATGATCGGTTATATTCTCACGCTGATGCGCGTAAATCCTGTGCATCTGCCGGTTCTGTTCCGTCAGTTCAATCAGCAGGTTAATCGCTATTTCAGTTCGGCAGAGGCACGGCAGATCATCTCGTTGGTAGCGTTTTTCCTTGGCAGAACACCTTTCGATACCTCGGCCGTATATTCATTGCTTTCGTACACCGAATTCCTTCATGACGGCTATTACAATGTGAAAGGCGGTATGTATAAAATCGTGGAAGGTCTTGTGAAAGAGTTGCGCAATGAAAACGTGAAATTCACCTTCAACACCGAGATTGTTGGCTTCAACCAATCGAAGAAAAAACTCACCGGACTGATTGATCAGAACGGAAAAGTGTGGAATGCTGATATTCTGGTAATCAATGCCGACGCAGCTGTGTTCCGTGGTAAAGTGCTGAACCGTAAGGCTTTCAATGATGAAGCCCTCGACAAAAAGGAATGGACGATGGGCTATATGACCATGTATGTAGGCGTGAAAGGCAAATTACCGCAGGTGAACCACCACAACTATTACCTTGGAAGCAATTTTGATGAATATGCCGGCGATATCTACAAAAACCCGGATAAGCTACAAAAGCCCTATTATTATGTGAATGTGCTGTCGAAACACAACGACGATTGCGCTCCGGAAGGCTGCGAAAGTCTGTTTTTTGTTTGTCCGGTTCCTGATTTGCGTTATAAACCCGACTGGAGCGATAAGGATGAGATTGCCAACAGCATCATCGATGATTTCTCGAAACGCATCGGGCATGATATTCAGCCTGATATTGTTACGAAAACCATTTACACCCCTTACGACTGGAACAGATTGTTCAATCTGCACCGTGGCAGCGGACTCGGATTGTC
>CAZVKW010000076.1:2795-14788 GCA_964627945.1 uncultured Lentimicrobiaceae bacterium | reverse complement strand
AGTCTTATCTTGGGTACAAAAGGCGGGCCAGTTCGGTCAGCCTTTTTTTATTTAAACATCAGGTCCGATTTTGTTGTCTTCTTTTCCTGATGAATCCGTATTTTTGTGAAAAAAGATTCATGCCTCTGTTTCTCAGATCATTTATTTCAATCCTTGCTTTAAGTTTCAGTATACAGATATATGCTCAAACAGCGTATTCACAGCAGTTTTTGTTTGATCTTAAATCAAGCCAGAATGAAAGTGTAAAAACGAAATACGATATTTTGTTCCTTCTTACCAACGGGAATCCAAAACAACTTTCAAACATTAAGATTCAATACAAAGTATTTCCAATTATCAAACTCGAGCACACACAATATACCACAACTGAAGTTGTGCTTTTGCTGAATAAGGTCACCGTTAGCGGTGATACAGGGTACAGGTCATTTTCAGTCGCATCGTCCCTGATTCCTGATTGTTACCAGGGTGCTTACCGGCTCTTTCAGGAAGGTAAAGTTGTTCAGGATAAGCAATTTACTGTAAGTAATCTGGCTGTTGGGAAATCCTTTAAGATTGGGTACAGTGATACGGACAGGAATGCAAAATTGAATCTGGAAGGTGATCTGACAGGATTTCAGTTTTCGGCCCTTGCCCAGGAAAAACTGGAAAACCATCTCGGATTGATCAATGATTACTGGTCGTCCTGTTTGTTGATTGACAGTCTGATGCAGGAAATCAGGAACCAAAATATAGCGAACAGCAGCAAAGCAGCTGAATTGTTTGTGTACTGGGATAAATGCAGAAAGGTTATAAAAATATCAAATGAAATAATTGGCAAACAAGCGCTTCAACTATCAGAAAATGATCCCGGTAGTTTAATTGCAAAAACAGGACAGATTCAGCGTTTGCAAACCAGACTCCAGACTTTATTTGACAATGAATTGCAGCGTCAAAACAGCTTTCAATTAAATCCTATTGCTGTTAACTATACAAATACATTAATTAAGGACCGGGAGTCTTCGCTGAAAGTAGGCTTTTATGATGCGAATATTTTTGCAAAAGCAGCAGAGATTCAATCAGATACGGATTTCATAGGCATGATCAGAAAGATACATTCATCTTCCAATGATCAATTTCTTGCGCAACTCATTTATACCCAATATTTCCAATCGGCTGATGAACTCATTCAAAAGGAGGACCTTGCACCGGCAGTCATCATCCTTACCGATCTAAAACGGATGGAAACCGATTTTCCGGAGATCAAGGCTGATCCCAGAGTTACTGAAATGCTCGGAAAAGCAAAAGGCGGTTTATTGAGTTCCTATCTGCAGATTGCTTCGAGGGCTATGAACGATAATAATTTCGAAATGGCCGGTAAGTACCACCGGAAAGCGGAGAAATTCAGAAAACAGTATTATGATTCGGATCAGTTTCAAAATACGAATGATGTTTCTGCCAATCTTGTTCAGGCATATTTTCAGAAAGCCAAACAACTGAAATCAGAGAATAAAGTAGATGAAGCCATTGTTATGTTTGAAAAAGCGCTTCAGACATCACAGGAATTTGGAAATGAAACTCAGATGGCCGCGATTAAGGCTTCGTTGAAAGAAATACACAGACAACGCTATCTGAATCTGGTTGATCAGGCGGACTCCCAATTTCGTGATGGTCTTCTCGAAAATGCAGAATCAATCAATAATCAGGCACTTACTTATCGCGATAACAACCTCGCATATCTCGAAGAATCGACCGAAGCAATTGAACTTCAGAGAAAAATCAAACAGCCCGGTATGTATAATATGATCGAGGACGGAATGTCAGCCGCACGACTCGGACAGGCACATAAAGCACTTGACGATTATCAGAAGGCGCTTGCCATGGCGGATGAATTTCAGTTGGTGATGGATGCCCCCATTGATTCGTTGGCAAAGGCAGCAGCCAAAAAAGAGATTGTTGAAACGATCAGAAGTGCTAACAGCAAAGTTTGGGCAAATAAACTTGACGAGGCTTTGGAAATCAGTTCAAAGGCTTCCGAGATGCAGATAAAGTACCAGCTCGAAGGAGATTCGCTCATCAATGATGAATTTATGCGTCTTGATAAAAAGATGATTCAGCAGGCATGCTATACCCATAAACAGAAGTTTGATGTTCTGATGGAAAAGGTGGATAAAGCAATCCGGCAGAAACGCTTTGATGAATTTGCTACGAATCTGCAGGAAGCGCTTGATATCGGGAAGCAGAATCAGGGATGTCAGTTAGATTTGAAGATAGCAGGTAAATATGCAGAACAATTTCAGAAACTACTTGAATATCAGGGTAGATACAATCGTGTTATGCAGACAATGTATAGCGATGGCTTCGGGAATGCGATTGAAAGTTACGATCAACTGGATAAGGAAATTGACCGATTCAGATTGTCGGATTATGGTCTGAAACATCTGACGGTACTTCAGTTTATTGAAAACCAGCAAAACAGCGGACTGAGCCGCATTGCATTCGAATATTTTGTTGAAAAAGAAGAAACCACATCGGCCTTATATTGTTTCAACCTCCTTCAGAATCAATCAGCTGATGACGAGCAGACGTATTCATATCAAATGAAACTTTCAGAAATGCTTGCGATACGCGATGCTGTTTTACCTGTTAAATCAGGACCTGAATATATGGCTGAACAGTATTTTGGATCTGACCGCAGAAATAAATCCTTACGGCAGGCTTATCTGAAAGCCTATAAAAGAAACAAAGTATAGACAAACTAAAAAATATACAAATGAAACTACTCTTACTGAGCAATTCCACCAATTCAGGTGAAGCTTATCTGGGCTGGACCGAGCCATTTATTAAGTCATTTCTTGAGAAGAATCAAATCAAAAATGTATTGTTTATCCCTTTCGCCGGAGTAAATCTGAGTGATGAGTCGCTGACAAAATCATACGACCTGTATGAGGAAAAGGTAGCCCAGGTTTTTCGTGGCTGGGGTGTTGAACTGAAGTCAATACATCATGCATCTGATCAGATTAATGTATTACATGCCGCAGAGTGTATTGCAGTGGGAGGGGGAAATACATTTCATCTCGTGGCTGAATTGCACCGTCTAGGATTGATGGATGCGATCAGAAACCGGGTGCTCGTTGGAGTTCCATTCATGGGCTGGAGTGCAGGTTCAAACGTGGCTTGTCCAACTTTGCGCACAACCAATGATATGCCGATCATTCAGCCTGCTAGTTTCGATTGTCTGAATCTGATTCCTTTCCAGATTAATCCACATTATCTGGATGCAAATCCTGCTGGACATGGCGGAGAAACCCGTCAGCAGAGAATTGAAGAGTTTCAGGCGATCAACAGGGATGTTGTGGTTGTTGGCCTTCGCGAAGCAAGTCTGATCAATGTTGATGGTACATCGGCCCGGCTGGAAGGATACAAGCCTATGCGTGTATTTGAATATGGTAAAAATCCTGTTGAGCTGGAAACCGGCTCTGACCTTTCTTATCTGCTATAATGATTTTTAAGCCTTTGAAAATGAAAAAGCCGGAGCAATTGCCCCGGCTTTTTCATTTTGAAATAATTCCAATTATTCGATTGTATATGTTAAATCGTTTGTATTAACATGTACAGTGTATGAACCGGCTGCAGCCGGAACCGGAATTGAGGCCGGGTCAGCAGTTGCTTCATCCGGACGATAAACCAGACTACCACCTGTTGATGTTCCACTTGCATCGGTTCCGTACATAGGTGCCCACTGACCTAAAGTCGTGATGAACTTAATGTAGCCAGTTCCGAGAAGATCAACAGTTAATGAATAAACACCTGCGGTGCCATTCATTGGAAGTGCGCTTCCGTTATTCCAACCGGCAGAGCATCCATCACCCAACATAAAGAGTTCCGGACTTGGTGAACCAACTGTATAAGTCAGGTTTGCTGTATCAACTGTGATTTTGTATTCACCTGCAGTAGCTGGAGAAGGAATTGCTGGTGGATCTGCAGTTACTTCATCTGGACGATAAACGAGGTTGCCGCCTTCAGCTGTACCATTGGCATCTGTTCCCCACTGAGGAGCCCAGGCACCACGTTTGCTGATGAATTTGAGGAATTTTCCTGCCTGCAAATTCGTAACTATTGAGAAAGTACTTCCACCTGAATAACTCATTTCCAGAGCAATACTGTTATCCCAGCCTGCATCTGTTGCATCTCCAAGGAGATATATTGGTTTTACTACAACTTCATCCGTATAAGGAGTTACAGTTACAGTCAAAACATCAGATATAAGGCTTTCGCTTCCAGTCTGATCAACGATGAAAGAAATGATCCTGAAATATACATCCTGAGCCACACCGGCTGTCAGATCGAGTCCAAGAAGTTTCTGGTTCATTGTGCCAACTGAAATCGAAAATGAAGTGGCTTCACTGCTTTGCAAAGTTACAGGATCAGTAAAAGTATTATCAATTACATCCATCTGAAGAATGTATTTGGTACTTTCCAATTCAGTAAGCGTATACACTGCAGGTGACCATTGGAAGTTCGTCAATTCAAGATCAGCATTGGCTTGTTGAAGCACAAACACTGCTGGAGCAACCGGATTGGTAAAGGCCGGTTTGGTTGATTGACTCAGATTCAACACAGGGTCTTTCTCCTGCTTCGAGCAAGAGTAATTGAGGCTAAGACCCGCGATTACCATGAAGATCAAAAATATTCTTTTCATATTTATTTCGTTTTTATGTCGTTAATTACCATAACCAGGGTTCTGTTCCAGATTTGGATTGGCAGCTTTATCAGAAGCCGGAATCGGGAATAGGTTCAGGTCAGCTGATGTTGAAGTTCCGTCAGGAACATTTCCTTTCCATGGCCAGTTATAATCACCAGTTGTGAATTTACCGAAACGGATAAGGTCGGTACGACGATGTCCTTCCCAATAAAGTTCGCGGGCTCTTTCATCCAGAATAAATGGTAAAGTCAATTCGCCTGAAGTGATATTGCCGGACTGATCTCCATAAGAACGTTCACGCAATGCGTTTACATAATTAAGAGCATCACCTGTGCTGCCACCGCCACCCCGAAGTACAGCTTCAGCATACAACAGATATACATCAGCCAGACGGAACATTGGGAAATCAATGTCAACAAACTCAAGGTCTGAACCATTTCCACCTGTTTTGGTGATATTACGCCATTTTGCAACAGCCCAACCTTCGTTGAAATTGATCATATCAACAATTTCCAGGTTCTGACCATCAGTGTGGAACAATGCACGGTGATCGTAACTTGCTCTTGTTAAAGTGTAAGTATAATCAGGTGCACCAAGTTTCAGAGAAATTACATAGGTTCCTGCATCTGCAACAGGGATGTCACCACCACCGTATTCAAGGATACCATCTGCATTTCCATCACCTAAGTTTACATCCCAAGCATCATTGGCACGGAATTTAATTGCTCCCGCAGCTAAGTCAAGGGTTGCGGTAAGTAATCCGGTTTCACTGTTATATTCCATATTCTGATCTGAATCCCAGCCACCTGCAGTTGCAGAACCGATGATTCCCCAGCTTGTAACAACAGCGGTATAGGTAGAGTCGTTCATGTTTACATTAATCTTGTACATGCCTTCATCTGTCATTGCGATATCAGTGCCACCTGCTTCAAGATGTCCGTCTGCGCCTGTATCACCGAAGTTTACGTCCCATGAAGGACCATCGGTGAATTTGAATTTTGTATCAGCCGGAAAATAGAAGTAACCTTCATAATTCTTATCAGAAAGAACAGAAGCAACAACAGTTGTAGTGTTGGTTGGATCCCAGCCCTGATAGGAACCTGGTACATAAAGTACAGGATAAGTGGCTTTAGGTGATTTTGGAGGTATAGGAGATACGATTCCGGCTTTGCTTGCATCAGGATAGAATTTATGCACCAATGCACTGGTTGTGCGAAGACCGCCCCAGCCACCGTTTAAACCATATTCTGCAGCTACCATGCTTCCGCCTAAAGCAGCGTGTGCGATAAAGGTAGTTCCGCCATAAGTTTTGGTATTGATACCATCATATGCAATTGGGAAAATGATTTCATCTGATTGATCGTTATCAGCATAAAAAAGGTGAGCATATTCAGGTTCGAGGGTAAAACCAGCATTGATAACTCGTGAACTAAAATCAACTGCTTCAGCATATTTAGCAACACCTGTATAAACCTCGGCATTCAGATAGAGTTTTGAAAGCAAAGTCCAGACAGCTGCTTTGTCAGCGCGTGCATATTCATTGGCACGGGCATCAACCATCAAAGGTTCAATGGCAAGCAATTCAGATTCGAGATAGGTGAATAATGCAGAACGTGTTGTCTGTGGTGGGAAGAATGCTCCAACCTTGTCAGCTTCCGTTACAAAAGGAACATTTCCAAACAGGTCGAGTGCATGATAATAACTCAAAGCACGCAGGAAACGGGCTTCAGCTCTGAAATGTGCGATTTCAGCTTTGAGAGCATCGTCAATACCTCTTTCGTTGAGTTTTTCATCTGTTGTTTCACGGATGAACTCATTGGTAAGAGAGATCTGATAAAATATACGGTAGTACATGGCTGCGATGAATACGTCGCCTGAACCCCATGTCTGCCAGTGGAAGTCTTTGATTGTCTGGTCATTCCATCCAATTACAGCTTCGTCCGTTGTGAGTTCCTGGTGATACCAGTATGCTCTCAGGTACTGACCAAATCCTTCGTCAATACCGCTGATGTCAGGTTGACCTGCCGCACCTTGCTGACCTGAAACGGCCAGACCGGCATACAGTTTCGCTAAAACCTGTTTGTAGGAGTCGGGTTTTTCATATACCGAGGCTGATGTGATTTCATCTTTATCCAATGGAACAGTATCAAGATCCTTGATACAAGACGAAGCAAAGAACAGCAAACCGATAACTATTGTGATAATATTAAATAGTCTTTTCATGATGTAATTTTTTTTGCGTTAAAAGATTAAATTAACACCAAGTACAAATACCCGGGTACGGGGATAGATCAGGTTGTCGATTCCATTAAACAATTCCGGATCGATACCATTATATTTGGTGATGGTAAATGCATTGTTTACTGTTGCGGTCAATCTCAGATCGAGATTTCCTTTTGCCAGATTCTGCAATGTGTAACCAAGGGTCATATAATCCATCTTAAAGAAGGAAGCATCCTGAATATAATAATCGCTCAGGTATTGCGGAACTTCAAAACCAGCTTCACCTACATTGGTTGCAACGTTTGAAAGATATGGTCCTTCAGGACGATATAATCTTTCGTAGGTAGCATTGTTTGAACTGAAATTATCATACACATAGTTTCCAAAGTTAGCGCGGCCTGAGAAAGCAAAATCAAATGCTTTGTAGGTCACACGGCTCGAAATACCAAAGAAATAATCAGCAGCTGCGTCTTTGTAACGATATCTGTCGTCATCTGTAATCAAACCATCATCATTGCGGTCAACATAGAGTCCTTCGATGGGTTTACCATTTTCATCATACACCTGTTCGAAAACAAAGAATGAGTAAGCAGGAAAACCAACGCTGTGGATTTGCACCGTACTACCATAACCACCAGAGATACCGCCTATGAATACTCCCAGATAAGTAGGATCATCAGTTGCAGTTAACTTGGTGATTTTGTTTTTGTTGTAGGTAGCATTAAAACCAATTTCCCATTCAAGGTCTTTTTTGATAATTGGTTTCACATTGATCGTGAATTCGAAACCTTTGTTGGTAAGGTCACCTACATTGGTTAAGAGATAGTTCGAAAGATTTGTACCGGCAGGAATCGGGATATAATTGATCAGGTCCTTTGTTTCACGTGAATACAATTCAAATGATCCATAAACTCTGTCTCTGTAAAATCCAAAATCAATCCCTAAGTTTAAGGTTGTGGTTTCTTCCCATTTGATGTTGGCATCATAACCTTCAGGACGAAGCGTGGTATAATAAGTATCTCCAAACTGATAAGCAGCATTTGGCATGCCATATGTATAACGAGGCATATATGGATAATCATTGTTCGTGATATTCTGCTGTCCGGTGATACCCCAGCCCAAGCGGAGTTTCAGATCGGAGAGATTATCCATGCTTTTCATCCATGCTTCGTCATGAATTCTCCAGGCAAAAGCAGCTGATGGGAATAAACCCCAACGTGTTTCAGGAGAAAAACGTGAAGAACCGTCGTCGCGTAGTGTGAAGGTTACAATATATTTGTTCGCCAATGTATAGTTGATCCTGGTATAGAATGAAACCAAGTACATTTCAGTGGCATAATCGCTGCTGTCATTCACCTTTTTAGTTACAAACAGCGGGCTTGACAGGTCATTGGTTGAATAACTGGTTCCTTCACGATAGAAATGCTGCCATGAATAACCACCCATCAAATCCAGTTTACTCTTAATAGAAGGGATTTCTTTTGAGTAATTGAGGGTAAAGTCAAGTACTTCATTTTTCTTTAATTGGTCGTAAACAACATTCAGACCGCCACCGTTCAGCGCATCAAAAGCAAACTGCGCATCGCCGGGAACGAATACATCACCATCAGTGCTTGAATAGTCATAACCAAGGTTTAAGTTGGCATGCAGTTCAGGAAGGAAATGGAATTTGTAATCAAACTGTGCGTTACCGAGGAAACGGTTCACCTTTGAATTGTCTTCACGTTGTTCGATAAGCGCAACCGGGTTTTTGGTTGCCTGATTTACAGGAGTACTATCTGTCTGTAAAAGAGCATAATATGTTCCATCAGCATTGAAAACAGGCTGTGTTGGATTCATCTGAATAGCTGATCCGATGGCACCTTCATTTGCAAAACGTTGGGTAATGAACATTCCTTTTGCACTCAAATTCACTTTCAAATGATCATCAAAGAAAGTAGGATTCAAAGTAAGACCAATGTTGGTACGTTTCATATTATCTGTTTCCAGAATACCGTCATGAGCCGAATATCCGATAGATAATCTGTAAGGCAAGGTCTTGTATGCGCCTGAAACACTGATGTTGTGGTCCATACCGAATGAATTACGGAAGATTTCACTCTGCCAGTCAGTGCTTTCAGTTCCTAACATTCCCAAAACATTTTCTTTACCGGCAAAGCGATCGAAAATGATGGTGCGGAATTCGTCACCGTTAAATACTTCACGTTTCTGTGGAATTGTGTACAAAGAGAAGTTGCCGGTGTATTCCAATTTGAAAGGTTTTTTCGAATTGTTGGTAGCACTTCCTTTTTTGGTCGTGATAATGATAACCCCGTTAGATGCACGTGCACCATAAATGGCTGTAGCAGAAGCATCTTTCAAAATTGTAAAGGTTTCGATGTCATTTGGGTTGATCGTACTCATGGCATTTCTTGTACCAGAGATACCATCATTGTCAACCGGAATTCCATCAATTACATACAAAGGATCGTTGCTTGCTGACAGGGATGAACCACCGCGGATACGGATGGTTGCACCGCTACCGGGAGCACCGCTGTTGTTTGTAATCTGCACCCCTGCAGTTTTACCAGTCATAAGTTCGAGTGGGTTGGTGATCGAACCTGAGTTAAAATCTTTAACACTCACCGATGTAATAGCACCGGTAGCGTCTCCTTTTCTTACCTGGCCATAACCAATGACCACAATTTCATCGAGGTTGGTGCTGGCAGGTTTCAATGAAATGTTCATGGTAGTAGCTTCTGCCACCACAGCTTCAACAGTTTCATAACCAATAAAAGAATAGACCAACACCGATCCCTTTGCGACTGACAGGCTGTATTTGCCATCAAAATCGCTCGTGGTACCCGTTTGAGTGTTTTTCACCAAAATGGTTACCCCGGGAAGGGAACTGCCATCTGAGGCATCCTTAACTGTTCCGGTAACCATCAATGACTGAGCATAAACGTTAAGTCCTAACGCCCAGAAAAGGATGAGAAACAGCCCCTGCATCAATTTACTGCGTTTCTTCATACATTGAATTGATTAAAAATTAAACATAAAAATGAATTTTGGTAGTGAATTAATTTCTGAAAACGTATAAAATCAGAATGATAGATTTCATAAATATTTCCGTATCAAATTTAACAGTTTTTTAACAATTCACTTTTAATTAAGCATTAATATATTGATTTTTCACCGCAATCGATTGCGCTGAGCTTTTTTTCATATTTGAAAGCTAAAACAATCAGAATTATAAGGCCTGACAGCAGGGGAGAAGCTTCCTAAATGGCTTTCTGCAATTTCTCATGGATAATTAATGTATGAACGCCTTCTTCAGAAATTGTTAAAGAAATAATTCTCATAGCTAAATATTATTTTGATGTACTGGAAAATATTCATTGATTCACATTTTCATTAATTGAGATGTTGTTTTTAAATTGTTATCACTTAATTAGTGCAAAATGTTTTTATTAAATCAAATCAACTTGGTTCGGTAAAACGACATTAAATTGTTTGGACTGCAAAACAAGAAGCTTGTCCATAGATATTGGCCTTCCGAGCGACCCCGAAGGAGCTAAATAATTGTATTTCATATTGATAATACGTATTGCTCCGGCTAGGGTCGCGCAAGCGGACAAGCTTCGTTAGTTTTGCGTTCAAAGAATTTTGAGTCTTGATTTTTTGTTACTTTTGGATCAAGCCAAAAGTAAAAAGACAATTAATATAACTTTTTTATCTGTCCTTTTGAAAGGCAAAAGGACTAAAACCCTTTAACCATGCGAGGCCCCTGCGCGCTCTTTCAAAACAACAAAAATCCAGGCAAAGTGGTGTCTCGTCCAAAATGACGAGACAAACATACCGCCCTGCAGGCGGATGCCTTTGCTGGATTTTGAGTTGTTTTGAAATTCACAGGCCCGCCTGCCTGCCGCATGGTCATGCCCTGCGCGCTGCTTTGTAAAACGATTTTATTGTATGAATTCGATGATACATTATACCATTATAGAACAAGAGTGGTGTTTTTAGTAGATTATATTTTGAACTGTTAGGACATCAAAATAATAAGTAGACGTTTTCATTTTCTTTCGACTTATCTTTAATTTTGTAAAGCTTTTGCGCGGGTCCGGTTTATGGGCATTATCAATTCAAACTTAAATCCTTATCATGAAAACTCTGAAGCTGTTCGTGCTGTTTTCTCTCGGAATTATTGTTCTTTCGTGTAACAATCCTGAATCAAAGACCAAAAAATATTCCCCTCCGGAATGGGCATCGAAGGTGATCTGGTACCAGATATTTGTTGAAAGATTCAACAATGGAGACACATTAAACGATCCCCGACCGGAAAATATCAGTACAAAATCTGATTTTTTCAAGGTTCCTGAACAATGGAAAATCACTCCCTGGACGCAGAACTGGTATCAGGAAGATGACTGGGCTGCTTCATTGAGCAATGATTTTTACTCAAATCTGCAACTCCGACGCTATGGTGGTGACTTGCAAGGTGTTATGAATAAATTGTCATATCTTTCTGATTTAGGAATAACTGCCATTTATTTTAATCCCTTAAACGATGCACCATCGCTGCATAAATATGATGCGCGTAACTATCACCATATCGATGTGAATTTTGGTCCTGATCCAATTGGTGATATGAAGATGATGGCAACTGAGAACCCAAATGATCCTTCGACCTGGAAATGGACTTCGGCTGACCGGCTTTTTCTTGCCCTTGTCGATTCCCTGCACAAGCGAAATATCCGTGTGATTCTGGATTATTCATGGAACCACACCGGTGTTGAGTTCTGGGCGTGGAAGGATATTCTTGAAAATGGGAAAGAATCTCCATATAAAGACTGGTATTCGGTGGTGAAGTTTGACGATCTCACCACAGCCGAAAATGAGTTTGATTACCGGGGATGGTTGAATATTAAAAGTTTACCTGAAATAAAAAAAGTAAATACTGTTGAAGAACATCGAAACGGATATCCTTTTGAAGGAGATTTGAATCCGGGAGCAAAGGCGCATGTGTTGGCTGTTACGAAAAGATGGTTATCTCCTGATGGAGATTTATCAAAGGGAATAGATGGTTATCGGCTGGATGTTGCTGATCATG
>CAZVKW010000076.1:0-2695 GCA_964627945.1 uncultured Lentimicrobiaceae bacterium | reverse complement strand
GATGGAGATTTATCAAAGGGAATAGATGGTTATCGGCTGGATGTTGCTGATCATGTTCCGATGGGATTCTGGCGCGATTACTGTCAGTTTGTGAAAACAATCAATCCTGAAGCTATACTCGTGGGTGAAATCTGGTGGGAGGAATATCCTGATAACCTCATGAATCCGGTTCCATACCTGAAGGGTGATGTCTTTGATGCCATCATGTTTTATCAGGCATATCGTCCGGCAAGGTATTTCTTTGCAGAGACCGATTTTGATATTTCAGCACAACAGTTTAAGGATAGTCTTGATTTTCAATGGAACCGCTTAAGGCCGGAAGTTGTTAAAGCCATGATGAATACAGCTTCAACGCATGATACACCACGTTTGCTGAGTACTTTCAACAACCGTGTAAAATATAAATTCAGGGAAAAGCCTGCCGAAGATCAGAGCTATCATGCCGGAAAACCAACTGAAGAAGTTTACCAGCGTGTGAAGCTTTACCTGATGCATCAGTTTACAAACCTAGGAGCTCCTCACATTTGGAACGGGGAAGAAATGGGAATGTGGGGAGCTGACGATCCTGATTGCCGCAAACCGGTCTGGTGGCCTGAATTCACATTTCAGGATGAAATCAGAAACACTGTTTCGAAAAATGATACCGTCTCTGATCCGGTTGCCTTTAATGCTGATCAATTCAACTTTTATAAACAACTCATTCATATCCGGAAAAGTGAGTCCGTATTGTCTTTAGGTGATTTTGCTTTTCTTAAAACAGAGGGTAAATTACTCGTTTATAAACGATTTGACCAAAATGATGAGATTATCGTTTGTTTAAATGCCGGAAATCAGGAGGGGAGTTTCGATTTCCCAACTGACAATAAATATATCGATCTGATCAGCGGAGAAAAGTTACAGAAAAGTATCAGTCTGAAGGCACTTGAAGGCAGGATTCTGAAGAAAATGTAGCATTCGGGTTTCATCAACCTGACAAAAAATTATTCATGGGGCATAGAGTAAATCTATTCGTAAGTGATTCTTTTGGATAGTATTACGATTTCTTCGTGAAACATTGCCTTAAGAAATGGACTATTTTCCTTTGCATACATACTTCAGGATTTGTTCCTTTTCGCCTTCTTTCAATGGGACTTTTAAAACCATTTCATTCACCCAGTGAATCCATTCTTCTTTGCTATACTTCTCAGGTAAATACAAGGTATGACAAGCAGCGCAGTATTGCATATATGCCTTTCTACCGTCTTCCAAATCCGCCAGACTGGCTGAGGCTGTTTCATATCCTATTGTGGGTATGTATAATGCTGATGTACAAGAATAAGCATGCATCAAGCAAATAAAACCGGCAATCTTGATGACTTTGTCAGAACATATACGAGAAAAGCACTCTGAACTGAATTTTTTCATACTCATTTAAATTGATATTGGAGTTCGTTGATCCTTTAAAAGAAGCAATTTGAGGCAAGACTGTAAAATTGAGCCAGAATTTATCCTCACAGTATGATATACCAAGTCCGGAATAGAGCGCGCTATGGGCGATATTCCCATCCTCGAGCACATTCCTGAAAGTATTTTCCTGTGTGATACTAAAATGTGGATTGAACGTCCAGGCCAAAGCAAGCAAAGCTTCCATTTTATGTTCTTTTTCCCAATCCAATGCACTATTTTGATAAAAAGGAGCTAATTCCTGCTCATACACTCCGTTGAATGCGATCGTCAGATTGTCGATCTTTTTATCAAGGATAAGCTTTCCCTCAAGTTCAAGTTCATTGCTGGCAATACCAACTTCAGCATAAAGCGCAAGTCCGACCGGATGTGCCACAGGATCAAGCAGTTTCAGTTTCCACTCATTGGAGAACCCTATTTCATTTTCGGTCGATAAATATTTGTGTGCATCGTCTGATTCGGTAAAGGTTTTCGAACTTAGATTCAGATAAAAGGCAGTTTGCAGTCTGTTACCAAGTCCGATTTCATATTCAGTACGGTTATCATAACGTAAAAAGAAATCATCTCTTCCAACTCGAAAGGTATTCCATGATTCCAGTTCCCGCTGGCCTTTGTTCAATACAGTGCTTTGATAAGTATATGTAAATAATCTGTCCTGTGCCTGCATTACTGTCATTCCCAGGATTGCGATAACGAATAACAGAGCCTTTTTTATGTTATTTTTTGTTTTCATCGAATTGTAGATTTAAATTTGAATGCAAAGGAAGGCTATGTAATTGCGTCTGACAATACCAATATGTTGGTATATTCTGCCGGCAACAGATATGCCTGATAAAGGTTTCTGAAGAAGACGGATAGTGAATGGAATAAGTAAAAACAATTTTTGATTTACAAATGTAAAATAGCTATTATGAATGCTGTGATTGGAACCAATTAACTAAGTATTGGAAACATGAAGGATTGTTGATATCAACATTTATAATATAAACACATATTTGAATGTCAGGCAATAATGGGATTTATTGATGTTTTAGTTTTTCCCGAAATATGACACTAAACACCATCGAGAATTCAATGTATCAGTAATCTAAGATTAAACCAAAATATTCCACGATGCACAATTCAGCACCCCGCCATCTTTAATCAAGACTGAAGCATCGATGCTTTCGATTTGTCCTTTGGCGGCATATTCAGGAAAGATCTGTTTAAATTGATTGAGCGCCTGTTCGTCTTCATCAATTCCAAATTGCGG
>CAZVKW010000075.1:10903-14953 GCA_964627945.1 uncultured Lentimicrobiaceae bacterium | reverse complement strand
ATCTGGCACCAAAAGCAGCGTACCAGATTTTATGAAACATTATCATTTGTTAAGGAATTTTAACAATCTATCCCTTCCTCCGCAAAAACAGCAAATTGGTACCTTTCCAAGGTATTTTATTGTTCTACAACATATTATAAATACTGATAAAATATTTATTGATCTATATCAATTTATAAAGCATTTTAGTTCGTGTGAAAAACATAAAAATGTCAACTGAATATGGCTTGCTGTTTGCGAAGTCCTTGCTATCATTGCTACAGAAAAAATAAATGGATTAACAATAAAAAAAATCAAATAACCAAAAAAAATCACATTATGAAAAAACTTAGTTTTATGCGTTACATGTTAGCCATCCTTGTTATGGCTTCATTTGCCCTTGTTTCGTGTACGAAAGAAGGCCCTGCAGGAGCAGCCGGTAAAGACGGTGTTAATGGAAAAGACGGAAAAGACGGAGAAGATGGTATTGATGGTCTCGATGGATCAGCTACTTGTGTTCAATGTCATGACAATACACAGGCTCTGGAAGCAAAAGTGATTCAGTGGGAAGAATCATTCCACGCTACAGGCGATGCATTTGCCCGTAACACCGCTGAGTGTGCTGTTTGTCACACAAGTCAGGGTTTCAGAGGCAATCTGGATGCAACATATGACTGGACTGCAGTAGGAGCAAAGATTTCTAATCCTAACCCTCCTAACTGTTACACCTGCCATAACATCCATGACACTTACACAACTGATGACTGGGGTCTTTCAGTTAGTGGTGCCATCACAATGCGCAACACAACCGAAACTTTTGATTTTGGTAAAGGTAGTATCTGTGCCAGCTGTCACCAGGGCAGAACTGTATCTACATTCCCAACGATTGGTGGAGCTGATATCACGGTTACCAACACCCGTTTTGGAGTTCACCACGGACCAATGGCCAACGTATTTACAGGAATTGGTTTATTCAACTACGGAACTGTTTCTAACAGTCTCCACACAACCATGGTAACTGATGCTTGCGTTACCTGTCACTTAGCTGAAGGATATGGTGCAGAATCAGGTGGTCACGCCATGTGGATGCGCAATGTTTCCGGTACTTTGAATACCAATGGTTGCATTGCTTGTCATACAGATGCTACAGCACTTGTTGCTGAAGTTACTGCTCTTCAGGCTGAAGTAGCTGATTTATTGGCTCAGTTGAAACTGAAACTGGATGCCGCTGGCTGTACAGTTGCTGGCAGCGACAACTCGGTTGCAGGTACCTATTCACCACTTGTAGCTGGTGCTCTCCTCGATTACAAAGCACTTACCGAAGACAAGAGTTTAGGTGTTCACAATCCTACATACGTAAAAGGATTGCTCACCAACCTGATCAATGCTCTTCCATAAATCAAATTAAACCTTAAACATAAAGAGACTCTGCCAACTACAGAGTCTCTTTATGTTTTTTTTGACGCAGCGTTCAATCGATTATTTGAACGCGCACTAAATATTAAACTAAAAGGTATTAACCAGATATCTTAGGTTGTTTTTAAATCAGTAATCAAAGGGAGAAGGAAGGTAATTACTTTCCTTCTCTTTTTGTTTTATGGTGATTATCTTTTGAATTGTTTAACATTTATTTGAAATTATTCACTACCCTTTTCTTGTCAAGTGAATTAAAAGAATCTGTTTATATCACTATTATTCAACGAATTAGCTTTAAATAAGAAATTAATATTGATATATATCACTTTTAAAACAAATATAAATCCTTTGATACCTCAAAAAATGTCACTCACTATTGTATTGTAGATTAAAAAAAGTACAGTATCCTTGTATGATAATAAAACTTTATAACCATGTTGAAAAATAAAAGACTATTACACTTCCTGATGTTAACATCACTCATGGTGATCATGGCATCCTGTTCGTATGATTTCATTGAATATCCTTATGTTGCTCCACCAGATCCGAACGACACAGTGTATTTCGCTGAAAAAATCGTCCCTATTTTTTCTACGGATGATAAATGCACTTCTTGTCATAAACCAGGTGCCACGAATCCGGATTTAACAGCTGCGAATGCTTATAATGCTATTGTTCCTTCTATGGTTAATACCACTGATGCAGAAGCAAGCTCCATCTATTGGTTTCCAAATCCAAACTCTACCACCCATATGTGGAAAAAGTTAAGCACATCTGAGGCAGATCTTATTTTACTCTGGATCCAACAAGGAGCATTGAATAATTAATTTCAAAAACAAAGAAGATGAAAAGATACTTTATGACATTTTTTCTGTCAAGTCTTTTGACAGTAAGCCTCTTGGCGCAGGAAGAAACAAAAGTGGCTGACAAACCGATACGTCCCCCATTCCAGAGCGGATATCTGATTGATAATCAAACTACTTATATCGCTAGTCCGAAAACACTTGAAATGGACATCCAGCACAAATTCGGCACCATGGACAATGGTTTCTCTGACCTTTTCGGTATATATGCTCCCGGAGCCAATATCCGTCTGGCATTCAGCTATATTCCGATCAAAAAACTGCAAATCGGTTATGGAATAGCAAAACAAAATATGTACAGTGACTTCTCAGCCAAATATCTGGTTTTTGAACAAACACGAAACAACACCTTCCCTGTATCTCTTGCCCTCTTTGGTAACTTCGCCATTGACGGAAGAAACAAAGATGTATTTGGTGTTAATTACAAAGGATCAAACCGGGTTTCTTATTTCGGACAGGTTATTGTCAGTCGCAAGGTTACCGATTGGTTTGCTTTGCAGTTAAACGGAAGTTTCAGTCATTTCAATTCGGTTGATTCATTGTATGATCATGATAAAATCTCAGCCGGAATCAATGCAAAATTCCAGTTTTCACCCCAATCTTCCATCCTTGTTCAATATGATATTCCATTCAAAATTCAGGGAATTGCCGAACATATGGACTTTTACCAGCCTTCAAAACCAAATTTTGGTGTTGCATGGGAAATTTCAACTAGCACACACACCTTCCACATCTTTGTAACAACAGCAGATGGCTTTTTACCACAATGGAATGCCATGTATAACCAAAACGATTTCACCAAGGGTGATCTGATGTTTGGATTTACAATTGCAAGATTATGGAGTTTCTAGTTATTGATCAAATAATAAATTAATCGTTAAAAAATCAAATTATGAAAACAAGAATCTTATTTCTGAGCACATTATTAATTGCAGCCTTTGCATTTTTTGCTTTCCATACACCACAGGATCAGAAGAAACCTGCACCATGGAAAGTTGACGCAAAATACAAAGCCATGAAAAACCCTTCAGCCGGTGACGCTGAAAGCATTAAACTGGGTAAAACGCTTTACGCAAAGCATTGCAAATCATGCCATGGTAATACTGGTTTGGGCGATGGTCCTAAAGCAGCGAATCTGGAAACATTTCCTGGTAATTTTTCAGATGCAAAATTTCATACAACTTATAGCGATGGAGAAATGTATTTTATATCGATTATAGGTCGTGATGAAATGCCAAATTTCGAAAGTAAAATTCCTGACGAAGAAGGAAGATGGGCTGTAGTTAACTACGTTCGTTCGTTGAAAAAATAAAGAATTTCGGTATTTCAGCAACTTAATCCAACAATTAAAAGGTTTGCAACAGGGTGCTGTAATTACATCCTGAATTGTAAACCTTTTTTACTTAAATTAAATTCTGATGTTTAACAAAAGATTATTATCATCGATTTTTCTGCTGGCTCTTTCCTTTTATGGATTCAGGGCTGTAGCAGAAGATGTCGAGAAAATTCCGGCAAAATTTGAAGAAAACAAGATTTGTTTCAGGTGTCACTCCCAACAATTCTACACTTTCGATAATCCGGTTACCGAAAAGACGGAACGTAAAGCAATGAATCCAAACTTTGTTTACAATCCTCAGGAGTTTTATAAAGGCGTACACCGGAACTTCGCCTGTACTGATTGTCATGCGCCTGAATATGAATCGTTTCCACACAATGCTGATCTACGTCTGGAACCAAAATACGCTTGTATTGACTGCCATGGCGGAGATCCTGAATATGAAAAATATCATTT
>CAZVKW010000075.1:9662-10803 GCA_964627945.1 uncultured Lentimicrobiaceae bacterium | reverse complement strand
TGCATCGAATGTCACACTTCGATTCAGGATACACTTTGGGTTCCCCACAATATTCTTCCAATGGAAGAAGCCCGCAGAAACTGCATCGAATGTCATTCATCGAACACAATGTTACTGGGCTCACTCTACAAATATCAAAATCTTGAGGTAAGAAAAGAACGTGGTTTTCTGAACTCAGCTATTCTGAATGAAGCATATTTGATTGGAGCAAACCGTAATGAATATGTCAACTTACTGAGTTTCATTATTTTCGGTCTGACGGTGGCAGGAATTACCATTCATATTATTTTACGAATCTTAAAGAAATAAACGATGTCAGAGAAATTATATCTATATCCAATCTGGTTGAGGGTTTGGCATGGAATCAATGCATTGACTATCCTTACCCTCATCGCGACAGGCATTAGTTTACAGTATAGTGATGTGAATTTTGAGATAATGAAGTTCGATTTTTCCGTTACTTTTCACAATATTGCTGGTTATATAATGGCCATCAATTATATGTTTTTTGTGATTGCAAATTTTGTGACCGGTAACATCCGATTCTATCGGATTAAGCTAAAAGGACTTATCAAGAAGTTAATTAAACAATCGAATTACTATGCTTTTGGGATGTTTAAGGGTGAAAAGACCCCTTATCCAATCACCAAGGACCGAAAATTTAATCCGCTTCAAAAAGTTACCTATGTCCTTTTTATGTTTGTAATTGCTCCCGTTTTAATCATATCAGGCCTCGCATTGCTTTTCCCTGAATTTATTTTACCTCATTTTATGGGATTTAGCGGAATTCAGCTGACAGCCATGACACATGCTGCGTCTGGCTTCCTAATTTCATTATTTCTGGTCATTCACATTTATATCAGTACAACCGGAAAACCAATTTCATCGAATTTTAAATCGATCATGACAGGTTATCACGAAACACATAAATAAGAAACCATGAAAATTCCAAAACATTATTATCGATGGCCTACCTTTATTGGTGGATTAATAGCCATTTTATCCTTGTTCCTGATCATCATTTTATTCCTGATTTCGACTTTTTTTGGCCTTGGGGATAATTATTCAGGACTCTTCACCTTTATCATTTTGCCAGGCATTATGCTTTCAGGGATAGGTATAATAATTATTGGTAAAATCA
>CAZVKW010000075.1:0-9562 GCA_964627945.1 uncultured Lentimicrobiaceae bacterium | reverse complement strand
AAAATGTCGGGTTTATATCAGGTATATTCAGTAATTGCCAAAGCATATCCACAACCAATTCCAACACCATTGCAGAATCTGCGTCCGGCTCAGGAAACCTGTGAAAAATGCCATTGGCCTGAGAAATTTTATGACCGTAAATATATATCGCACAAACATTATATCGCTGACGAACAGAATTCAGAATGGGATATCACGATGGTGATGAAGACCGGCCCTGCTTTCAGAGGAATGGGATTAGAACATGGTATTCACTGGCATATCAATTCTGATGTAAAAATCGAATACGCCACTACTAATATCAAGCGCGATACAATTGTTTATGTAAAATACACCAATCTAAAAACTGGTGTCGTGAAAGTGTACAAGGATGAACAATATCCGGTAGCGGATGCTGACGTAGCAAAACTTGAATTCAGAACAATGGATTGTCTTGATTGTCACAATCGTCCGGCTCACAATTACAAATCACCTCAACATTTCTTTGATGACGCAATGACGGCCGGAAGAATCCCCTCGGATTTACCAGACATCAAAATTGCAGCGATGGATATTCTGAAAAATGAATTTCCGGATAAAGACAGTGCTTTCAGGGCAATTGAAAACGGAATAAAAGGTTATTACGAGATGATGTACCCTGAACTTCTTGAAAGTGATATGTCCAAGATTGATCAGGCAATTGCTGGAATAAAGGATGGTTTTTCGAAAAACGTTTTCCCGTTCATGAAAGTGAAATGGGACAGATATCCAAACTATCTGGGTCATATCGAAAACAATGGATGCTATCGTTGCCACAATGACTCATTCAAAAATCAGGAAGAAGAAGTCATATCACGTGATTGCAATCTGTGTCATCTGATTAAAGAACAGGGAGCTCCGGGAGCAATGGAGTTTGCCAACGAAAAAGAATTCCTTGAATTTCAACACCCTATTGATATAAAGGATAAGTGGAAGAAAAAATTATGTTCAGAGTGCCATAAAGAACTCTATTAAAAAGACCACAGGCCGGCAATTCCAAATTACCGGCCTGTTTTAATTCCTCTTACAAGCACAAAATTGCACATGAATTGCCCTATTGAGAAAATAACCTATTAAGCCAGATTCCAAAGCCAATCTTAGTAACGGTATGATTCGCTAATCAAAATTTACATACTTATAACTACCCATCCTTCATTCGCCGAAAAACTTTACTTTTGCGGCTCACATAAACCCAATAATTGATAAACATGAGACTAGCTATTATATTTTCTGTATCCCTTTTCTTGTTGGTTGCCTGCGAATCAGGCGGAACCAAAGTAAGTTATAAAGTCAACCCAGACAATCACGAAGTGATTGTAAAGGAAGTATTGCAAGCAAGCGCGTACACCTATCTATTTGTAAATGAACGTGGTAGCGAATACTGGATTGCTGTTACAACCACTGACGCAAAAGAAGGCGATGTTTTTCATTATGCCAAATCAATGGAGATGAACAATTTCACCAGCAAAGATCTTTCCAGAACTTTTGACAGGGTTCTTTTCATCGATAATCTGAGCAAAAGCCCGATTCCGGTTGAAAGTGAAATACCAGCGCAGCAGCCTCATCAGAACATCAAACCTGTTATTGCCAAGCAGGATGTTCAGATTGAAGCACGTGACGGAAGTATCCGGATTGCAGAATTATTTCAAAATGCTTCAAAATACGAGAACCAGATCGTGAAAGTAGTTGGAAAAGTAAGCAAATTCAACACCGCCATCATGAAGAAAAACTGGGCGCATATCCAGGATGGAACCGATTTTGAAGGACACTTTGATCTTACAGTCACTACAGATGATGCAATTCAAGTTGGAGATGTTGTCATTTTTGAAGGGAAAATCAGTCTGAAAAAAGACTTTGGATCTGGCTATTTTTATGATGTAATCATGGAAGACGCCAAATCAACCAGCATCGCTGTACACTAAGTTCAGTAATCCCTATTTGATCAGGCTCAATCCTTCGAGTGCAGATGCATCTCCGGGTTTGTTCAGCAACGCTTTCTGGAACATCACTTTGGCTTCACGGAGTTTTCCGGCTCTGAGTTCGGCCCATGCCAGAAGTATAACTGTATCATAATCAAAAGGATACTGATTGAGTGTTTTATTCAGAAAACGAATGGATTTATCATATTCCTGGCGATTATAGCAAATGAGCCCCATCCGATAATTGGCTGTTGAGTTCATTGGGTCAGTTTTTAATATCTCAACATATTGCTCTTCAACCTGAGACCAGTTACCTAGTTCTGCTGCGGCATTGGCAAATCCTAATCGGGCTTCAACAGATAAGGGAAATAACTGAATGGCTTTGCTGTAAAAGCTGCACGATTCAGCGTAATGCTTTGACTTGTATTGTAACCATCCCAGGCGAAGGTTCATTTCATAACTGTCGGCTCTGTAAACCCCGGAAATGCTTTGAATAGCATCTTTATAACTCGATTTTTCCTCAGAAGCATACGAACTTTCGAAAGCTTTTAATTGAGCATCAAACTCCTGTGCCTGAATTGAAAAGGTGCTTAAAAGCACACAGACAAATCCAATCCTTTTTAAAAAATCCATTTTATTCCTCCAATAATTGTAAAAGCATTATTTTTCACCGACAATTCCTGTATTTCTTCCATTGATTGATTATAGACAAAATACGGATTATCAGTGATTTGATATTTGTAACGCAGATGTAACTGCAAATGTGGTGTTAGAACAAAATATGCTACAGACTCAAATTTCAGTCGAATTTTTTCAAGGCTGTTATAAACGATATATCCGTTTTGATCGCTAAACCGACTCACATCGCCAGCCAGAATTCCAACTTCTAACCAAACAGGTTTTGCAATTCTAAAGCCAAGACTTTCACGAAATACAAATCCGGTTTGTGACGAATCAATGATAGCGGATACTTCAGTTTGGCTATACAAATCAGCATTCCCAAAAGGCATTACAAGCACTCCTGCTGAAAACTGATTCACCAATTTACCATTCAGGTGCGAAACTGCAGTTCCCAGACTGGTTGAAACCTTGCCAAAACTATATCTCGCATTTGCAGATAAACTCCAATCGGTAGATTTTCGGCTTTCATCATAAAAAGTAATCCGTCCGATATAGGTATCTAACATTGCCACAGAATCATAGTAAGTTATATAATATAACGTGTCGGAAACAAGAATACTATCGGCCTTTGCATAGCTCTGTGATTGATTTATTGCCATGATATGTCCGGCAAATGTGAAGGCAAGCCTGCCCGAAGGTGCCCAGCGTGATTGTAAATAAACAGACTGCTGTTTGATTTTGTTTGAATACGAATCAAGTTTCCCTTCTGAAACAACTTTATAATAATATGCTGTTCCCCAGTCATACGTTTCGGTTGAGTCAATTCCAAGTTGGTTCTCAAGATAAGCAAAGCGATCCGTAACATCTGTTTCAATCATCTGAAATCCGGTATAAAACATCAGATTAGGCCGAACACCAAATAAAACGCCCGCGTCATATATCATACTCCTTGTTTGAATACGTTGCTCACGATAAATTTCACTCAGACCGGAAAGTGATTGAAAATCATTCATCATCTTGTCGCTTCTTTCCAGCATTCCTATATCAGCGTGTGCAGATATAAGTCTGAATCCCTTTCTGATAGGAATAAAACCTCTGGCTCCGGACACTGACTGATTAAACACGCTTCCGGCTTCAACAGCCCGCATGGTTTCGAGCAATGAACCCATCCGATAGGATTGAGCAATCGGATCGAAGGCGTTAAAATCCAGTGCCTTTGAAAAATGCTTTTCTGCTGAACAGAAATCACGGTTATTATAGGCCGACATTCCCAAACGCATCCGCAGATAATAATAATCCACACCTGAATGAATAGCTTGCTTAGCTGTTTTATTCAGTTCTGCCCTGTTATTTGACATAAAATAGGAATAGGTAAGGCTGTCAACGCTTGTATAATCCAGCTCCTGAACATATGCATCCTGCATAATCAACAGATTACAAATCAATAAAATCAGAAAGATGGATTTATTGTACACGTTTCAGTTCAATTTTTTTATCAAGATAAAGAATGGTAATCATGTTCAGCTGGTTAGCTGAAAACTCAAGTTCATAGTTTCGTCTGGAATGCTTTTTGCCGAACATTTTAAACGAGACTTCTGATTGCATTTTCAGAATTTCCGAATCAATTGTATTTTTCGGTTTCAGATACTCCATTTGATGTTCCACCCGTAAAAAACGGTAAAACGGGGAAATAAAATCCTGCAAATACAGAATCCATTTAAGCGGAAACAGATTAACAGGAAGAGCATCACGCGTCATAAGGCCGGGATTAAGACCGGTAATAATTTCATATCCAGCGAGATAGAAATCGTAAAGTAAACTCGAAGTATTTCCTTCATAATGGGTAAAGCAAAAACTGTCGGGTGTACGGATATAATAGGCTTTGGCGCCTGTTTTCCTGCAAAGCAGATAGGTATAATTGTAAATATCTGTTTCCGACATCCAACTCAATTGCGTTGTTTCCTGCTCATCCTTACACATAAAGAGCAACTCCTGTCCAGGAATAAAATGAAGGGCCTTATCTAGCATCTGATTGACAAGATTATTACCAACTACCTCATCCTGCATAGGTTGCGAAAGACTGTTATATGATAAATGATCACTTTTCGTTAAATAGGAAGAAAACGAATAATCAAAAGTATGGGCGCCAATTTCGGGAAGTGTCTGGAACTGAATATGCAAATGCGGATAAGGTGATCGGCCCGAATTACCACAAGCCGCTATTTGTTCGCCTTTACTCACATATTGTCCTTTCTGAACCAAAATACTGTCTTTCTTGAGGTGACTCATCTGTGAAAATAGACCTGTTGCATGACTCATCACAATGGTATTTCCCCAGTTGTTGCGCACATTGTAATCACCTATTTCATTGTCATCTACCGAGTTATCAATTTCAAAAATATATCCATCGGCAGGAGCAAGTACTGGTTTTCCGAAACAATAATAATCTTCAGGAAGGTTACCTTCGTCCTTGTATGTTCTTCCGGTAGCATCAATGATTTCAAAATCCCAGGCATGCCGCCAGTTTTTCTGGTGGGTATAGGGCCCGTCGATACCCTGGGTAACTTTCCAGAAGCCATGAAAAGGAAGTTTAATTGGAATTTTCTCCAGGTAAGCCAGACGTGTCTGGTTGATGATGCGTGAATAGAGATTTTTCTCAGGGCTATATTGCTGATAAAGCACCAATGCAGGTTTTCCCGTGAAACGCTCACGCATTTTTAAAATATGAATCAACAGAATTACTACCAGATTAAAGGGCAGTGAAAACACTGATAACTGAAACGTTTGAAGTATAGAGGAACCTCCAGTAATTAAAAAAGCGAGAAGTGGAATAGTGATGATCGTCCATAAGAGCGAAAGCGGCGATGGAACTACAAAAAACCCACCAATTGCAATAGAAGTAAGAATAAAATTAAACCCGATAAAACTGTAGTTCAACTCACCGATATTTGCCCCTACCAGATCATAAAACAAATAGGCTCCGGCAAATCCTATTACCGAAAAAAGAAAAGCCTGTCGTGACCAGATGACCAATCCGATAGCAATCAGCAGTCCGGCAAAAAGATGATATTGAAAGAAAATAGCGCCTAGTGAACGGAAATATATCTTTACAGGAAGCGCCCATTCCAGATTATTGAACCATTCATAAATTCTGAGCATGGGAAATCCTCCCAGCACATACATTTCATTCAGCGTGTAAATACCTCTTTCGCTCAGTTCCAGATGGGCAATCTGTCTGGAAGCCAGTGTAATAATCCAGATACTTATCAAAAACGGAATACTCAGATACGGAAGCCCGTATTTATACAGCACGCCTTCGAGTGAAACTGTAATCAGAAGGGTGAGTAATGCGAGAAAAATGAGAATGACAAAAAAAGTGAAATTTGTCTGAAAATATACTCCCAAACCCAAACCAACGAGTAAGGCGTTAAAACCGTATAAACCACTGATAATCTGCTGTCTGTTGAATCCTATCAGATAAGCGGCCAGATTGGCTGTGATAACGGCCACGATTCCGCTTAAACCTGCCCGGATATCGAACAAGGTGACAAGCATGATAAGTAAACCCAGAATTTTACTTTTGGAAAAGAAAATCTGGGTATAACTGTTGAGCAAACTCTGCCAGAACAGTGGGAACACTATTTCCAGACGGAAAGACTTCATAACTCGAAGTTGGACAGATGTGGAGGCAATGACTCCATATCTGTGATATTTTCTATCGATTCATTGTTGCGTATAACATGTGCTTTGCCACCTTCATCCACCATGACCACTTTCGGACGTAAGGTGATAAACTGCATCCATTGTGTCATATTATAAGCCCCCACATGATGTACAACCACATGGTCACCTTTATTGAGTAAAGGAAGCGAAATATTATCACGAACTATATCAATATTCATACAAAGTGGGCCAAACAGCACTGTATCTTCTGTATAACTCGTAAATTGCTGTGCCGGAGTTATTTTATGAGCATACCAGAACGATGTAAACAAAATGTTAACTCCAATATCGAGGATGGTGCTGCGTCGTCCGTCACTCAGACGTTTGTTGGCCAGAACTGAGCCCAACAACCAGGCTGCATCATCGATCAGGGCACGGCCTGTTTCGAGGATAAGCAAGGGCGGGGTTTTTGGATGGTAGTCGCTGTTAATCAATGCAGAAGTGATGGCTTCAGCGAACTCATCAATAGATGGATTGGTATCTGTGCCGGGCAAATATGCCCCTTTGAGGGTGTTTTTGCTGGCGAATCCACCACCCATATCGATATATTTGATTTCGTGATCGTATTTCTGCTGTAATTTCTGAGCCAGATTAGCCAGCTTTGAAGCAGCCACGGCATAGGCATTGGGCGACAACATGAATGTTCCGATATGGGTATGCAGGCCTACAAGTTCAAGATTGCCCGAAAACATGATTTTATTGAGGGCATCCCAGGCCTGACCATTTTCAAAATTGAATCCAAAACGGTCCCAGATCGGATAAACACCTGTATCCATATTCACACGGATGGCAACTTTGGGTTTGTTTTTCGATGATTTGGCGATATCCTGCAACAGATACAATTCATCCAGATGATCGATATGGATCAGTGAATCGTTTGTAATGGCTTTACGAAGATCAATCTCGCTTTTGTCGGGACCATTAAAAATGATTTTGTTTCCGGGAACGCCATTCAGAATGGCTTTGTCATATTCAAATCCTGAAACCACCTCAGCCCATGATCCTTCCTGATGGAATACATTGCAGACTGCACTCAGATAATTGGTTTTGTAAGACCATGCAAACTGAACCCTTGGATAGCGTGTTTCGAAAGCTTGTACAGCATGCTGATAGTTCTTTCTGATCTTTTTTTCGGAGATAACAAACAATGGCGATCCATATTTGGCAATCAGATCTTTAACAGCAACTCCTTCAATATTTAAAACCGGCTCATACTCGGTGCGCATCCCGAATTTATTGGGCATATTGCTTTCCAGTTTCTTAATGAGCGGTCGTTCGTAACGTTTTTTTGAATCGTTCATACAAAGGTTTTTTTAAAATATTATAGTTCCCCCAAAGTGGAAATTTTTTCAAATTCAGAAAGATCAACAATCATATCCCAGGCATACCTGATAAACATTTTTCCAACTTCATAGCTGGTAAATGGATCTACAGGCCAACCCATTGCCAAGCGTGTTAATGCTTCAGGTATATTTTGACCCACTCCTACCGCCAGATATATCCAGGCAGGAATACGCGGGTTGATCTCAAGCAGATAATAATTACCTTCTTTGTTTTTCATCAGTTCAAGTTCAAACGCCCCACGCCATTTGGTTTCACTGATAAATTTATCAGTCAGTTTGAGTGCTTTTTTGTCATCGATTGTGATTCCACCCCAGGCCTTTCCCTTATCAGTAATGTATTGTTTACGCATGGGCACGGCGGCAATCGTGTTTCCGTTACCATCCCCCAAACCAGTTACATTATATTCTGTTCCGTGGATAAACTCCTGAATAATGATCGGAAGTCCCCATTTGGCCGAGATTTTGTTGAAAGACGATTTCACCTGATCGAAATTGTAAGCCAGCATGGCATCGTAATACTTTCCTTTGATTACCAAAGGCCATTCGTATTCCTTTTCCAGACTCAGGGCCTCGTTGGGGGTATAAACCGCCTTGCTTCGGGGTACATGGAGATCATATTTCTGGCCAAAATCAGGAAGATTTACCTTGTGACGCTCTTCAAACTGTTCCATGGTGGGCAAAAAAGTATGAATTCCCTTTGCTTTCAGTTTTGGAGCAAGCTTGATGAAAGAATACAGCTCGGCATCGAAGTTTGGTATAATGACATCCAGTTTCTCGATTTCGTGAATATAGTCAAGTCTTTCGGACAAAACTTCCATTCCGCTTGAGGGATAAGGAATATGATAGGTTTTATCAACGATATCATGCATATAGATCCCGGGTTCAAGCGACTCATACGACAGACCGATCACCCGGCAATCGAACGAAGCAGCTTCTTTCAAGCCACGGATGACGGCCACTCCGGGTCCGGGACTATCAATGGCATTGAGGCCGGTAACGCCTATTGTCAGATGTGGTTTATTCGTCTTCATGCTGAATCAGATGATATTGTTTCATCATTTCAATGAAGTCGTGCAGGTCACGTTCGATTTGTGAACGATCGGCCAAATAATTTTTTTCGAAATGATTTACGATTTCGGCATCCGAATTTCCCTTTCGAAGCAAATTTAACATCTCAATACCAACCGGGTTTACTGAAAATGATTCTCCTGAGGCCGGATTAAAGACAAATCCGCTGTCGCTTACGGCTATATTATTTTTCAGGTTCATATGTGTAAAATATTTAATGCAAGATTACATTGATTTAACCTCATGCTATGTACAATTTTATCTATTTGATGTATAAGATTATAAGTTGACTTCAAAATTTTATCCCAATCCAACTCCTTTTCGCTCCTTCTCGGGCAGTGCTTTATACTCTGTAACGGAATAGCCTGTGATCTGCTTGAATTGAGTAGAAAGGTACTGAACACTGCTGTATCCCATCATAAATGCAATTTCACTGAGGCTTTGCTCATCAATCTGGATAAGTTCCTTTACCTTCTCGATACGTTGCAGAATGATGTATTTTTCGAGTGTAATATTCTCATGCTTCGAAAAAACAGTTGACAGATGCTGATAACTCTTATCAAACCGGCTTACCAGAAAATCAGAATTGCGCACCATGGCATTAAAGGTTGAGTAGTGAACCAGTTCGATCACTACATGCTTGATTTCTTCAACCAGTTGGGAATCCTTATCAAGAATAATTTCGAAACCAATGCCGGTGATCAGTTTTTCGATTTCCTCGAACTTTGTCGTTTCGGGTTCGTAAGCTACGCAAACATCGCCCAGTTTAGCTTTCACAACTTCCACACCTATCAGGGCCATCTCAAGTTTGAGTAACTTCAGACAACAGTCGCACATCATATTGCGCAGCAGAAACCGGTGTTGGATTTT
>CAZVKW010000074.1:8547-15024 GCA_964627945.1 uncultured Lentimicrobiaceae bacterium | reverse complement strand
CGCAATGCTGTTTTCAACGTTCATTAGTTCATCTGGATTTTTCAGCGATTTGAACAGTTTGTAAGTTACCATCATTAAATTGATTAATATCAGTGCATTACCGCCTAAAACTGCAAGTCTGTTAGGTGTTATTCCCCACTCTGAAATTCGAAAAATAATGGCAGAAAGTGCAATTCCATTGATAATGATCGTAACAATGGAAAGCAGAAAAAGCATTACTGTGTTTATTTTGTTTCCAGTATTTTTGGCTGTTTCAGCAACTGAAAACAAAATTATAGCCATTACACCAATTAACAGAACATTAAATATCAGCAGAAATTCCCGGTCGTTATAAGGGTCTTTCCCTGTATAAATAATCGCAATCAAATACACAATCAGCATTACCAAAACCAATGGTGTAAACACTTTTGCGATAATTGGTGAAACATTTTTCACCAATTGGGGATTGGTTTGAACAAGGTACGTGCCTATAATAGGAGCGGCAGCCAGCCCCCAAATAGCAACATTCTGGAAGTAGAATTCCCCGATCTTGATGTTGATAAGTTCAAACAGACCGACTGTAACTGCTGATAATATCCCTCCAGCGATGAGTATTACGGTGGTAATTACCACAAGATCACCGTTGTAGCGTAGAAAATCTATTCTTTTATGTAAATTTTTAAATTCATTGCCTGTATAGGTGAATCCCAGAATTGACCACAAAAACAATGGAAGGTGAATACAAGCTAAAAACAGGGTGTCACTCTTGTCATTGTTTGGTAAGAAATTAATGTAGAACACTGACGAAAGAAAAACAATAGAAATCAGCAGCAATTTGTTTTTTTGCATGGATTGTTTCCAGACAAAATAGGTTGAAAGCATGGGAAAGATGATAAATGAAAGGTGTCGTGGGTAATAATACTCTGGATCCTGCCCTGTAAAATCCGGAATCTTTGCAATCAACCCGGCAATAAACGATAATACAATGACGATCAGTAATTCATATTTTGTTCCCCATGATATCTCCTTCTGTTCAAAATTTAAGCGTTCATTCCAGATTTGAGCTGTTGTATTATCCTGAATTTCAGGATAAATCAGGTCAAATGATTTTTTGAATGTTGTTTTGTTATCACGGTACAACTTCTCCAGAATTTTAGGATTTTCTAAGTTGTTGATGATTTCTTCTCTCATGACTTTTATAATTATTAGTTAATCAATAATTTATGAATTTCCTTTGAAAGGCACTTTTTTTCAACAGATTTTTTTGTTGGCATATAATTCATGCTTAATTGTACTTTCATTTCTGAGATTGGATAAGTTTTTGAAGCGCTGATAAATGAATATCAAAGGCGTTTTTACCTGTTGAGGTAATGAAGTATTTCGTATTTGGTTTTCGTCCGATAAATGATTTTTCAGCTCCGATAAATTCTTCTTTCTCAAGGGCTTTCAGGTGACTGGCTAAGTTTCCGTCACTCACTTCAAGGTATTCTTTGAGTGCATTGAAATCAAGCCTGTCGTTAACCGCCAAAACCGCCATAATGCTCAGTCTTATGCGGCTCTCAAAAGTCTTATGAAATCCGTTGATGATCATTTTTACCGTTCGTACTTAAGATGGATAAATAAACCATAAACAATATGCATGAGCCCGAATCCACCGGCCCAAAAAAGCAGACTGAATTCGACAAAACAGGCACTCATCAGTCCGAGTATAGTTAGAATCAGGCCCAGAAATCTAACTTCCCTATAAGTGTAATTGGCTGCATTGAAAAGTGCAAGTCCATAAAACAGCAAGGTGAGAGGAATAAGTAAGCTGATGAAGCCCGAGAAGAGCAGTATTAAAATTAAAATTCCCCCACTTACAAGCGGCACAGCCATATTGATAAGCATGCGACGTGATGTTGCATTCCAAACAGATTCTGATCTTTTAGTAGCACGTTTTAAGGATAGGATAAGGGCTGTGCCAACCGAGAATATGAGAATGCTAATTGCCAGAATAACAATGTTTTGAATGTTTTCTGAAGAGTCCTCGGATGCAATTTCAGTTAAATAAGTTGGATTAAACCTGAAAATAGAGTGTGCAATATATGCTCCCACAAGGGCATATATCCCGGCCAGAATGCCTGCCCAACCTGATAATGACAGAAACTTTGAGGAGCGCTCCATCATTGTGCGGATATCAGCGATATCTTTGATATAATCCTGTTTCTTTTTCATTTAAAAGTACTTTGAGATGCAAAGTTAATGATTTTATTTGTCAAGTATTATTTTAGGTCTATTTTAAATGAAGTTAAGATGCTTTAGCGAGTGGAATTTCGCTTTCACTTCAGAATTGAAAAAACAAAAGCCCCCTGAAAATACTTTCAGAGGGCTTCGTTTTCTTCTTGGATTTATGAAGACTACTGGGCAGCTGCGTTGAAATATATCATACTGTTGTCGCGGTAGCCCGAAAGGTTTTTATACCAGTCAGGATATTGCTGACCGTCTGATTCAGCCCATGCACCAAACATCAGATGCCCATAAACGATCTGGGTAAGTTCCCATGTATAGTCAAACTTTTGCGGGATAGCGATGCCCCATGGCAGATTTGTTGCTGATTTGTAATATCTTCCTGTAGCAGGGTCAGAATCATCATCCCAAGTTCCAAATAATCCCATATCCATCAGATCGGTTGGAACCATATCTGGAAGGTGTATCTCAATTGGACGATTCTGATCCTTAATCAGGAAAGGATTATAAGGAGGAGTTCCAACGGCACTTTGCAATTGAGGATCTGCGAGCGTAATTCTTACTTTTAATGTGTCGCTGAAGCCATAATAATCATTGTTTTCGGTATTGTAAAAAGTACCACCAGCACGATGAATTACATTTTCGATATTGTCTGAAACAATAATGACAGCTTTGCTCTGGTTCTGTTCAGTGCCATTGTTGGCAAGATTCACATAATTTTCTGTTAATCTGTTTCCGCTAACGGATTCAACTACTGCCGGGACAACACCATTCAACTGGAATCCAAATCCATTTTCGAGTGAGGCACCATTTGCTCTGATATAGAATGTAGGGTTGATGTCAATAACCTTATTCTGTGCATTGGTTACATACCAGTAATTGCAGTCGGCCACGAGGTCGTTCATATCATAATCACCCTTACTTGGCCAAAGATCTTCGAATGCAAATGAGCAGAATTGATCTTTTCCAGGATAATAGTTATCAAAGGCACGATCAGGATCGTTCGGATAATCATCCAGATCGTCTGTAACACCATCACCATCAGCATCATCTGAAGCAGGATTTTCGCCAATTCCGTCCGGATTACACTCACCTGTCGGAATATAATTGGTGATATTTGCCCAGCTGACAAGGGTAGCTCCATTCGTGAATTTGGATGCATTGTAATTGCTCATCGTTCCGCTCTGTGTGGCATATTCCACAGCTCCGATTACCTTTCCGCTATTGATGGTGGCTGTGTTCGTTTTTACAGAGTTGAGGCTTCCGGCTCCTGTAATATTTGAATTCAGATTCATGTTTTTGGCAACTACCATCGATTGGTTCGATAAATTAAGTGTACCACTGTTTAGGTTAATGGTCTCATCAACGCTCAGATAGCCATGATTCATATTCATTGCTGCCGGGTTGATATTGAGTGATTTATGGATTATCCATTGACAATCATTGACCACAATAATATTTGAGTTAAGATTACAAGTTTCACCCACCTCTATCAAGCCAGTGTTAGTAACATTTTTGTTGGCATTGAATGACTCATTCACAATAAATTCACCACTGTTGGTAAGGCTGCTGCTTCCATTGATATTGAAACTGGCATCGATCGTGATATTCCCATAATTTACAACAGGTCCGTTGGGTGAAAAATTCTCGCCTAAAGTGAAATCTTTTGAATAGTTCGTTAAACTTGTGCCAGCGGTATTCATATTAAAGCTTTTCGGTAGCTGTACTTTTGTGTCTGCATAAGCTGTCAGACTTGAATTACCATCCATCGAAAATGAGTTGTTTACTTTCAATACACCGCTTCCGGTTACAATAATCGCACAGCCGGTTCCCATATTATTGATGCTGCTGATATTTGCTGTTGAACAGATTTTGAGGGTCCCGCCACCATTCCAGTGTTCAAAACTCACTGATCCGGAGAATGGTGAGGTGATGCAATAGGTCTTACCGCCTTTAATGGTCACTGATGAGCCACTGACAGTTACATCACAACCGGCACTACAATCAGGTTCGACCACGACATCTGTGCTTTTGAAATTGGTTTGTGGGGTAAAAGTGAAATTGATTTCTTTATTAACATCAGCCTGCCCGATGAATTTCTGTCCATCAGGATTTTCAAGTTTAAAGTATATTTGATTAACAGCAGTTGGGATGCGTAATGTTGTAGTAAATGGATAGTTGTAACCAGCTGATCCTTTGAGTAATAGCAGTCCATCAGTTAGTGGATTGGCATCATAAACAGAAATTTTAGATAATGAGCCTGTAAATTCAGTAAAATCAACTGAAATATTCAGATTGATTTCATGTGTAGCATCCCAGTTAAATGTTGGTGAAACCTTTAGGTCCTCGATGCTTTTTGGTTGAACAGGGTTTTCATTCCGGCAGGATGAAAATATAAAAATACCAAGTAAACTGGCTAAAAATAATACTTGTTTGAAAGACTTCATAATAAATGTTTTTTATTAAAAGGCTCTCAAACAAGTATCATGCCATAGGAAAAGCTACTATTTTTCTGTAGTTTTTTTTGCAGTATTGATCCCGAATGGTAGATAAGCAGGGCAGACGCCAATGAAGGCGGTTAGAAAAGGAACAATTCCGATAATTCCCCACCAGCTTTTGAAATAAAAACCAACGAGCCCGATAATGAGTCCAAGGGCGATACGGATGATCATGTCGATTTTGCCAACGTTTTTTGTCATGGTTTTGTTTTTTTAAGGTTAATAATCAGCTTTAATCAGATATGCAAAAGTAATTATTAAAGATTACCAGACATCAATCAGATCAAAATATTCAGGATAATTAAATGAAAATGAAAAATTTAGAACAACTTTCTGATCAATTGTCTGAAATAAACAAGATCCTGACGATTAGGCAGTATTTCGACGAAATGTGTTCCGGTCAGTCTCTTAAAAACAAACCACTGATATACCACAGCAGCTCCGTAAGCTGCCGAAGCACTCCAGCCCGCACCAGCCAATTGCCAATGTGAAATAAAAAAAAATACGGCAGGAATCGTAATGGCAAGTCCAATCAGAGAGGCATAAAGATTGTATTTCGGGATGCCGGTTCCGGAGAAATAATGGGTGAATATCGTATTGGCTGCCAGAAAGATAACACCTGGTGAAAGACTGATAATCACCAATCTGATGTCGCCGAATTCCTTGCCAAATACAAATGAATACCATTTTTCGGGGATGGCAATCAGGAACATCAGTGATATTGTCGTGAGGATCACCGAGAATTTAAGAAGCTGGATGCTGAGTTTCCGGGCGTATTCCTTTGAATCAGAGTTGCTCAGACTTGAAAACTGAACCAAAGAAATGCTTTGTCCAATCAAACGGAGACCCTCGGTGAGCTGAGCTCCGGAATTATAAATACCAACAGGTGCAAGGCCGAGATATCGTTTTAAAACATAGAAACTTAATCGTTTATTTATCAGATGTGCAATACTGGAAAGTTGGGTCAAAATCCCAAAATGAAACAATTTTCTAATTATGGAACTTATTCCCAATTTCTCTAAAGGCTCAAAGAAACTTCTGATAAGATAGAATCCAAGCAATGCCGGAAGCGTATAAGAAAGATATAAGGAAAGAATATAAGCGCGTGCATCATGCATTTTAAAAACAAAGACCAAAGTTGCCATGCAGATGAGCATCAGACTGAACTGAAGCGTGAACAAGAGATTGAATGCGGAGATTTTTTCCTTGCCAAGCAAAGCGCTTTGTGAGAATCCCAAAAATCCGTTTAGTAAAACGAGTAGGAGAATATGAATTGCGTATCCTTCCGGGACAAGCATCTGAAAGATTTCCGGAAGGAATGAAAGACCGTAGAAAAGCACTGCAAAGAAGACGGTAACGATTATATTCCAGAAAATTGCAAGAAGAAAAAGACTGCTGAAGTTTTCGCGCGAACTATGGTAAACAATTGCGCTTCCTGATACCAGCTCTACAAATAAAAGAATTAATGAAACATCGAGCAGGACGAGTCCGCAAACACCCCAGGCATCCGGACCAAGATTGTTGGTAGCAATCCAGAGTACAACCAAGCTGGCGATGGCGTTCAGGATACGTGTAAATGAAGTTGCTACTATCTTTCGGAGTATCATCTGTTTCTCAATCTGAGTTTATTCAGAAGCCTGTTGCGGAATCCAGCCTGAAAAAAACGGAATCCTTTGGCATCCAGTGCTATATAACGCAAACTTTGGTTAAAAGTATGTACGCCTTTGTGAAGTTTCCAGTTTTTATCCGGTGAAAGCCTGTTTATTTCTTTTTC
>CAZVKW010000074.1:3415-8447 GCA_964627945.1 uncultured Lentimicrobiaceae bacterium | reverse complement strand
TCCGTTTGATTCAAAACACTCCGGAATCATAAAAAGCTGTTTCTCATACACAAAAACTGATGGAAAAGAAAAGTGTAAATCTGATTTCAAAACATCATAATATTTTTCGAAATGCTCTGATGCTTTTGCCATGCTAATATGGCCTCGATCAATTGAGTAGGAATATGATTCAAAGAAAACAAGCGTATCTCCTTCAAAATCAATAATGAACGGATCAGCTGTATAGCTGTGTCGATCTGATTTTTTCAACCATTGTACCTTCTGAAAGTTGGTATTTTCTGTGAAATCTTCTTTTTTAGTGATCCCCGCAACCCAGTCTTCCTGTCTGAAAAGCTCGTTGAGGTGAAAAGTGAATCTGCGCCAGATCATCTTCAGAATAAATAGCAACATCTTGCTATTACTTGGTGCATGCAAGATCGGGGCTTTAGAATCTGTGTTTGTGATTTCAAGTTTATCATTCAGAATCGCCCGGCACACCCATATTGGCATAAAACTGCTTCCTAAATAAATCTGATCGAGGTGTTCTTTGTAAGAATGCCTGATCGTTCTGAAGTGTATTTTCTTTAAGATCAGTCCTTTATCAAGTGAATCAGTAAGTTGCTGAAGGATAACTCCATTTGTGTGATGTTTGTGAAAAACTTCCCAGAAACCCGGAGGTCCGCCACGGATGATTTCCTCATTGTCATGGTGAAACGACCAGACACCTAATGGTGCGGCTTTCAGAAATTCGCCCCGGATAATTCCGAATCCGAAGCGCAATAGGAAATCAGGTTTCTCGGATTGTATTATTTCAATACATTGAGAATCAAAGAAATTAGAAAATCCTTTTAGCTGTGTTTTGCATTTGATCTGCCTGCAGTTTGATAAAAGTTCACTTACATCACTAGCCTTTTTGGAAGCTGGATTGAATAAAAATTTAGACCAGATTCTGAAAAACAATCGTTTATAAGGATATTGGATGATTTTCTGGCTTATGGATTGCGGATCCTCCTGATTATCGTTGATTACCACAATGACGGCCTGCATTCCGCCTTCGATCAGATTTGTAAGGCTGTCGGCCTGCCACTGTTCGAGAATCAGACTGTTGCACAAGAGTCCGAAACGGAGTGGTTTTGTATGCTTAGCCGATGTATCTGTCATGATTTCTCATTCAAAAGTAGAAGAAAATTGGCTGACTTTTTCAGTCCATTAAAAATTGAAGTATGAAGGATCGATTCGCATGTGGTTTTTCCGGCCATTTCAATAAATCCTATCTTTGCGTATGCCCGGATTCCATTTAACTGTCCATGCCGCTGGATTGCCATTGAATAAAGCTCAAACTGATGAGCAGGATGGTTCTGAAATAATTTTTCAGCAACAAAATATCAGGCTGAAAATGAACTCTTATCCGGGATATCCGTTTGAAGTTTTTGATTTCGGGGAGATAAAAGTCTTGTTCGAAGGCATGATTTACAACCGGACAAAAGTTGAAATCCAAAACTTTGTGTCATCAATTTGTGCAAAATCAGAACCGGATCAGAAAGAAATTGAAAACTGGATTCGCTCAGCTGACGGAGAGTTTGTTTTTGTTGTAATTCGGTTATCTGAAGTTAAAATACAGATATTCAATGATTTATTTGGCAGGTTACCTTTATATTATTCGCAAGCAGAAGGGGAAATTAATGTTTCGAGAGATATAGCTGCAATTCGGGCCTCTTGCAGAATAATAGATTACGAACCTTTTTCTGTAGCATCCAGTCTGATTTTTGGTTTTGTTCCCGGGCTAAAAACTTTGTGGAAAGGAATTTACCGATTTACGCCCGCTTCACGGATGGAACTGGATACTTTTTCACATCAGGATATTGTTATACGTAAAATTTATGATTTTACAGAAAGATCAGAAAATAAGGAAGTTACAGCTTCTGAACTACTTAATTTACTTACTGAAGCAACTCAAAACCGAATCCGACTTCTTCTGAATCCGGCATTATCACTCAGTGGGGGTCTTGATTCCCGGCTCATCGCAGGAATTCTTGCAAAAAACAAGCTTCAAATCCCATTATTTACCTACCAGGATGAAGCAGGAAGTGCGCTTGCTGATATTGAGTCGGTGAAAGAAATAATAGAAATTTTGGGAATACAGGATCAGCATACTTTCTTCAAACTCGGTAATGCCGGAAAAACCGAATTAGATGTTCTTTTACAATGTAAACAGGGATTGAACTATCTCGGAATGGCTTTTTTGGTTCCATATCTAAAGCACTTTTCGGACAATAAGTTGCAACAAATTACAGGCGATGGTGGCGATAAGGTCCTAGCAGATTTGCGACCTTTGGTCAGACTTAAAAATAAGGACGATTTCTGGAAGTATCTGAAAAGAAGACATACCTCTGGCTCAATTGTTAACATACTGAAATTGTGCTCAATATCTGAGAATAATTACCGAAATGAATTGGAGAAAATACTTTTCAATGACGATTCTTCAGATTTTGACGATGCCTATATCAGGTTTTTGTTACTAGGACGTGCACAAGTCTGGCTTTTTGAAGGAGAGGACCGAAATCGCTGTTTCGGCTGGTCTACCTCTCCGTTTTATAGTCCGGATTTTGCCTTAAAAGCACTCAATCTTCCAATGGAATCTAAAGCATTCGGAAAAATATTTCTTGAAATGTTCCGGCAGCTTGGATCAGGACTAGAGCATATTCCGAATCCGAATTGGCAACAATCTCCCGAAGAACAGGCTGCGATCAGGAAATTGTATTTCAAACAAGAATTAAAGCACCGGCTTCCCGATTTTGTGCAAAATTTATTCGCATCCGGACAATCGATTGATTTACATTTAGTTAACCCTGAGTTAAGTTCAATGATCAAACTTACTTCTACTGAAGCTATATTCCCTTATTGGTTTCAGTGGCAGGCAAAAAATATCGATTGGGTCAGAAATGAAGACTTAGGCTGGCACCTTCTCACACTATTTAAGCTCTGGGAACGTTCTTAAGACTGCTAATTAATCAGCACATTCATAAATCCGATATAGAAAACCAATCCAAATATCTGTACTATCTTTGGACATTGAATCTCCTGTCTTACGCATGAAGCTATCGGTTATCATTGTCAATTATAATGTCGAGTATTTTCTCGAGCAATGCCTGTATTCTGTCCGTAAGGCTTCCAAAGGCATCGAAATGGATGTTTTTGTGGTTGACAATAATTCGGTTGACGGATCAAACCGTATGGTGCGCGAGAAGTTTCCGGAAGTGATCCTGATCGAAAACAAAGAAAATACTGGATTTAGCCGTGCTAACAATCAGGCTATCAGGATTTCGAAATCTGAATATGTTCTGCTATTGAATCCGGATACGGTGGTGGAAGACGATACATTTCAGAAGGTGATCCAATTCATGGATCAACATCCCGATGCGGGTGCTCTCGGTGTGAAGATGCTCGATGGTAAGGGAAAATTTCTTCCTGAATCGAAACGCGGACTACCAACGCCCATGACCGCTTTTTACAAGATTTTCGGGCTTTCGGCTTTGTTTCCCCGGTCAAAACGATTTGGAAGATACCATCTTGGATTTCTGGATAAAGATAAAACTGCTGAAATTGAGATCATTGCAGGGGCATTTATGCTGATGCGTAAATCTGTTCTCGATCAGACAGGCTTGCTCGATGAAGCCTTTTTTATGTATGGCGAGGACATCGATCTTTCATATCGTATTACACAAGCCGGATTCAAAAACTATTATTTTCCTGAAACACGAATCATTCATTATAAAGGCGAAAGCACGAAAAAAAGCAGTGTGAACTATGTATTTGTGTTTTACAATGCCATGATCATTTTTGCCCAAAAGCATTTTAGTTCGCAAAGGGCGCAGACTTTTTCGATTCTGATCCATATCGCAATCTATTTCAGGGCTTTCATTGCTATCATGGCTCGGTTTTTCAAACAGACTGCATTGCCTTTCGTCGATGCTTTGCTGGGTTATATTGGGATTTTTCTGATACAACGTTATTGGGGAAGCATGACCATTTACAGAGGTGGAGGTGATTATCCATTTGAATTCGTTGCATTGGTGGTTCCGGGTTTTCTATTACTTTGGCTTATAAGTGTCTATTTGAGTGGAGGTTATGATAAACCCATCCGTTTATATCGCATGCTTAGAGGGCTTGCAGTCGGAAGTATCCTGATTCTTGTTTTATATGCTCTTTTACCTGAAAGTCTGCGTTTTTCAAGAGCATTGATTTTGCTCAGTACTGTATGGTTGACAGTGGCTTTTACAATTTCACGCCTTTTTGCTCATTTTGCGAAATTTGACGGATATGTGCTTGGTGGAAGCCGAACCAAAAGATTCCTGATTATAGGAGATGAAACGGAGGCACAACGGGTTGAATCCATTATCCGGAGTACATCTATCCGACCTGATTTTATCGGTTTGGTGGAAGGAAGCGAAAAAGCAGTCACCCATCCAGGTTTTATTGGCAATATTCTTCAAGTAAAAGATATCATCACAATTTATAAGATTAACGAGGTGATATTCTGTTCCAAGAATCTGAGTCATCAGCTTATTATTGATAAGATGACGGAATGGCATGATGCAGAAATTGATTATAAGATTGCTCCTGAAGATAGCCTTTCTATTATCGGTAGTAACTCCATCAATACAAGGGGTGATTTGTATACCATTGATATCAAGGCAATTGACACAGCTATCAATCGGAGAAACAAACGATTATTTGATCTGCTCACCAGCCTGATTTTGATTCCAGTTCTTCCGCTTATCCTCATTTTCATTCCGGGAAGATTGCGGATCATTTCCAATATTTTCATGGTTTTATTTGGTTCTCTAACTTGGGTTGGCTACAGTATGATGCCAAAAACTTCCATTTCGAAATTGCCTAAAATCAGACCAGGAATCCTTCATCCTGCCGGAATTCTGCAGCTTCAGAATGCAGATCAGTCTCTTATTCAACAGATTAATCTTCTTTATGCCCGCGATTATACTGTTTGGAAAGATGTTGAGATTTTCTGGAAATCCATCAGGAATATTGGAAA
>CAZVKW010000074.1:1391-3315 GCA_964627945.1 uncultured Lentimicrobiaceae bacterium | reverse complement strand
GCAGATTATTTTCGTAAACCAGTTCTTATATATGCTCAGCCGCCGGCAACTACGAGTCAAAGTGTTACAAGCCCTTTATGCCTATTTTCAGTCAGGCAATCAGGATATCCTTCAGGGTGAAAGACAATTGCTTCTCAGTATCAACAAATTACACGAGCTTTTCATTTACCAGTTATCCTTTCTGATCGAAACAACACGTTTCGCAGAACAGCGTCTGGAAGAAAACCGCAAGAAACATTTTCCAACCGAGGACGATCTCAACCCGAGTTTGAATTTCATTCAGAATAAGGTTTTAGCTGCCATCGATAACAACAGCGATTATCGTAAAAAAGAAGATCTGTATAAAATAAACTGGTCGAAGGATCAGGATCTTGTGCGTCGTTTTTACCAGTTGATGCGCGAAACCCCTGAATATGAGCAGTATATCAAGATCGAAAAAACGACCTTTAATCAGGATAAGAAGTTTGTCGGTTTTCTGATTGAAAAATTATTCACGAAATTTGAACTGTTGCAATTCTTTTATGAAGAAAAGAGCATCTATTTTGTGGATGATTTTCATCTTGTTTCTGAATTGATGCTTCGTTACGTGAAGTTTCTGGATGAAAAGGCAGACAAATTCAATCTGCTTCCATCGATCTATCGCACTGAGAATGATGAAGTAAACGAAGACCTGGTTTTTGTGAAGGATCTTTTCCGCAAAACCATATCACACAGCGAGGAATATGGAAAACTCATCGCCGGATATACTTCCAACTGGGAACAGGACCGTATTGCTGTGATGGATATGCTCATTTTGAAAATGGCCCTCACCGAATTGGTTGAGTTTTCGGCCATTCCCGTGAAAGTGAGTATGAATGAGTATATTGAAATCTCGAAATTCTTCAGCACCAACCGCAGCAGCATCTTTGTGAACGGCATTCTCGACCGTATGATCCACGACTTCAAAGAAGACGGCCGAATTCTGAAAAGGGGCAGGGGACTTCTGGACGAATAAAGGAATCTTAGAATAAGTTTTTTCGATTTATCTGGACTTTTGAATTACTACTTTCTTAATAAATTCATTGTCTTTGATAAATACATGAACCAGATATACGCCATCTTTAAGTTCTGTATACACTTGATCATTTTCTTTTGGATGATCAATTTCATGAATAGAATTTCCAAGCAAACCTCGAATGATAATTTTATCCATAGATTGTGACGATTTGATATGAAATATTCCGTCGCTTGGATTAGGAAAAATTGCTAAAGATGGTAATTCCGACTCGTTGATCCCAATGGTATTATCTACAAAAGTTTGCTTTTCCGTTGAGAAATCAGATTGGCCGCATGTATTTATGGATTGCACTTTTATATAAGCATATCCTAAAAAACCAGGATTCCACACTACTGTTCCGCTTGTTTCTGAGCCTGTTATATCTCCAGCTGTTTCTGGCAGTAATTCCCAGATATACGAGTCAGAATATGGTACTGATGCTATTGTATAATCACTGCTTACAATATCCTTCAGATCAACGATGTCCGGACCAATCGGCATTTCCGGAACAATTGGTAATTGATTAACTGTTACAGATACTTCATCATTGATCGTTGTGACTCCGTCATTAGCTTCAACTGAATATATTGTATTTACCAAAGGATAAACGACCGGATTCTGTAAATCAGAAGTAAATCCTACAGGCTCTGAAGTCCAGAAATATGAATAATTCCCTGAACCTCCGCCGGCAAAAGCAGCCAATTGCACCATTTCATTCACACAAACAGTTTCGGGATTGGCTGTTGCAGCTATTGTAAGAGGACCACTAACATTGATAAACACTTCATCGTTGCTACTACAAGCATAGGAATCTGATACTGTTAAAGTGATTAAAACTGATGTTGTGAGACTTACTGTTGTTGGTGTTTGAACATCGGGATCTAAAAG
>CAZVKW010000074.1:0-1291 GCA_964627945.1 uncultured Lentimicrobiaceae bacterium | reverse complement strand
CAATAGGCTTCCGTCATCTAATGTCAACGGATTAATATTTGACCACACTATTAAAATCTTTGTCAAATTTGGCGATACAGGAACCATGTTGACAATACCTCCGGATAACAAATTATTCAGGTTAGAGAATCCATTATAAGCCAACAATGTCGGATCAAAATCAAGTCGAAGTGATAATGCTGTAATTTGTGTAAAGTCAGAAAAAGTTATAGGTATATTAAATGTTTCATTCGGACAAATACTCACTGATTCTGCAGTCGTAATTGGAGCATTTTGTCCAAAGAGAGTAATTGTTTGAAATAGAAATATGTAAATGATTAACTGCTTGTATCTCGAAAAGATCTTTTTAGAGATCATGATTTTTATTTTTCAACTCTTTTTTTTATAAGGTTTGTAATCATCTTGTTATGAGTAATTTATGTATAAATAGCGTTTCACTATCGAGAACTAATTTAACAGAATATATACCTGGAGGTAGCCCATTGGTATTAATTTGAAAAGTGTTCATTCCACTTGATAAATCTCCCATTTGATTTCTGATAATTATCCTGCCGAGCATGTCTGTAATCTCAATATCTAATGTGGTTTTCTTTGAAACTTTTACTGCGATATTCAATTTATCATCTGCTGGATTCGGAAAAATATTACAAGCTGTGAGGATTGAATGCTGGTCATCAATTCCGGTTTGATTAAGTGGTTTAAGAGTTGGAATTATAAGTTCCACATTTGGAATAATATTTCCGAATTCATCGGCTAGTTCCGATTCATCCGTCGTTGCTAAATTAACAGACAAATCACCAGTAAATCTATCAGTCGCTTTTAGTTTCAGTATCATCAATGCGTCTCCCGTTTGCAAACTGAGGGTTTGCATCTCTGACCATGCAATACGAATTTGATTGTTATTAGCTGAAAATGTTGGATTGCCAATTGTCGTTTTCACATCAATAACTTCAAGTAAATCCGATGGAAATAGGAAAACCAATGAAATTGCATTGACATTCATTGCTTCTCCAACTTTAACAGCTAATTCAAATTCCTGCCCCGGAATTGTTTCAATGAATTCATTTTGAGATATGTAGACACTAGTATTAAAACTACTTCCCGGTAAAGGAATACCTGAGCCATTCACGTCGCCCACACATAAACCATAAAAATCCTGACTCACATCAGTTCCGCTAATAATAATCGTGTTTCCACCAACAAGCGGTTTGGCAAAAGTCCAGTCTCCACGTTCGAAAGTGGCATCCATTCCAGCAAAACGGCGTTTCACCTGAACAGCATCAGTCCCATT
>CAZVKW010000073.1:10060-15524 GCA_964627945.1 uncultured Lentimicrobiaceae bacterium | reverse complement strand
CAGTGCGGACAGGTGCCGGTGATATAACGATCGGCCAGAAACTGTCCGGCTTCTTCATCAAAATATTGTTGCGATGTTTTTTCAATAAAAACACCCTTGTCATACAGTTTCCTGAAAAACTCAGAAGCCGTTTCATGATGCACAGGAGCCGAAGTACGGCTGTAAACATCGAACGAAATACCAAATTTCTCAAATGAATCGCGGATGATATTGTGGTATTTGTCGACCACCTCCTGCGGACTGATCCCCTGCTGACGCGCCTTGATGGTGATAGGCACCCCATGCTCGTCGCTTCCGCCGATAAATACCACATCTTGCTGATTCATTCGCAGATAGCGTACATAAATATCAGCAGGAACATACACGCCGGCCAGATGACCGATGTGAATAGGGCCGTTTGCATATGGCAGGGCCGAGGTAACGGTGTATCGTTTGAAAGCTTTGTTTTTCGGATCCATGATCGTCAGGATTTAAAATCGCGTAATTTTGGCAAAGGTAACCAATTGTTTGAACATGAAAACCCCTATCCCACTGCGCAAAGGCGACCTCATCGCACTGGCTTCACCGGCACGGAAAATAAGCCGTGACGAGCTGTTGCCGGCCAAACAAATTCTCGAAAAAGCGGGATTTTTTGTGAAGATGGATGAGGAAGTTTTTCTGGAAGATCATCAGTTTGCCGGAACCGATGAACAGCGGGCAAGCCATTTTCAGCAATTGCTGGATGATCCGTCGGTGAAAGCAATACTATGTGTAAGAGGGGGTTATGGAAGTATGCGATTGCTCGGCAAACTCAATTTCAATAATTTCATCAAATATCCGAAATGGATTGCCGGTTACAGCGATATCACGGTGCTGCATGCACATATTCACCAAATGGGAATTAAAAGTCTGCATTCGACCATGCCGGTGAATTTTGCCACGAATACTGCTGAAGCACTGCAAAGTCTGTTTGATGCCCTGAGCGGGAAATCTCATGATTATGAAATCAAGCCTCATGCATTGAACCGCGATGGAAGAACCGAAGGAATTCTAATAGGAGGGAATTTATCTATTCTATACAGCCTAGCCGGATCTGCAGATTTTCCCGATTACAGAGGCAAAATTCTGTTTATTGAAGATCTGGACGAATACCTGTATCACATCGACCGCATGATGCTCAGTTTGAAACGCGCCGGTGCATTTGAGGGATTGGCCGGATTGGTTGTTGGTGGTTTGACTGAAATGAAAGACAATCCAATTCCTTTTGGAAAAAGCGCGGAAGAGATTGTATATGACCATATTGCAGAATATTCTTTTCCGGTCTGTTTTGGATTTCCGGCAGGTCATTTTCAGGATAACCGCTGCCTGATTTTCGGACAGAAATATCAACTTTCTATTGGAAAGACCTCCTTATTATCGATGATCTGAGTTGTAATCGTATCGCCTAGAATAGATAAAAAACAACTCCCGCTGTGGTGTTCAGATAACTGATCGTACGTTTGTCAATGCGCAAGCCATTGGAAGTGTTAAATCCGAATGCTGCAGCCGATTGCATATAATCGGCCCCGGCTGACAGTTCGTAACTATCCGTGATTGCATATCGCAGCCTGAACCCGGCTCCCCAGGCAAAACTGATATCTTTTGAAGGTGTAATTTCATAATAATCAGGGCCAACCATATAATACACCGGCTTATATAACTGATATGGAGTGCGCGAGAAAAACACACCACCAAAGGCTGAAACATCAAGTTTCAGTTTTTCCATGACCGGAAAATAGTAATTGGGGCCTGCTACAAGATGAATAATGCGGTATGGATCACTGCGGATAAACATATCGGTAAGAAATGGATCTGCCTGTACTTTTTCCCAGCCCAAAACGCCAACATCCACGGCATGCATCTGCAATCCACCTTCAAGTTTCAGACCCAGACGATGCCAGAGATGTAAATCAGTGGCGGCAGTTACCGATAAACCCGGCAAGGTGAAACAACCTTCCTCAAGATTATAGGATGAGTAGGCAAATAAGGGCAAGCTAATACCTGTTCGCACTTCCAGTTTGGCTTGCTGGGCCCAAATCCGGACGCCGATTAGCGTGAACAACACTAGAATTAGGGATTTTTTCATTGTTAAATCTTAAACAGGGCGAAATTAGGGATTTTGAAGTCTTACTCCATATTTACAGGCAGTTCAATCATGGTTTTTGGTGCCTGATCGTGTTATTTTAGACAAAAACAGTGTTTTATTTGTTTCATGTCAATTGAATATCTGCTAAATATCATTTTTTATATTATTTTTGATTCTCAGATTGGAGATATAATCACATTTCTGAAGTTTTAAAAAGAGAATTTTAACGCATAGATTTATAAGAATCTATTTCGAACAACAATATGCTTTCAAGAAGATCAGAACAATGTAATAGTTGTGAAACCTGTAACCTGCGGTCACCTTTGTTCAATTTATTGAGCGAAGAGGAACTAAAAGTTATCAATAAGGGTCGTTTTGAAGTCGTATTTAATTCGGGCGAAAACATCATTAAACAAGGCACTTCCGCTGCCCATCTGATAATATTGACCCGAGGAATGGCTAAATTATATCTTGAGGGAATTGATAAACGCAATCTGATCCTGAAATTGGTTCCTGCCTGGAGAATGTTTGGTGTGCCCGGCTTGTTCACCGATTTCCGTTATCAATACTCTGTAACGGCGCTTTCAGAATCATCCGCCTGTTTTATTCCTTCGGATAATGTGCGTAAGATCATACGTTCCAATCCCGATTTTGCAGAAGGTTTGTTGAAACATTGTAATCAGAATAATGCAAATAATTACGAGCGACTGGTTAGTTTGACACAAAAACAGATGCCCGGCCGGCTTGCAGATGTGTTGATTTATTTAAGCAAGGAAATTCATCGTTCGACAGCATTTACGTTATGCCTATCCAGACAGGAAATTGGCGAAATGTCGAATATGACCAAGGAAAGTGCTACACGTATTCTTAAAGAATTCGAAAACGAAGGCATTATCCGCCTCGAAACAAAAACCATCGAAATTCTGAAGATGGAAACCCTTAACGATATCTCCCTTCACGGATAAACATCTGTTTTACGGTATCTTACTGTAAAATGATTTTCATGGCTTGCGAACGGAAATTCCCGGAAGCAATGGTGTAAAAATACATGCCGCGTGGTAAATCAGAAACGCCCATCTGCATCCTGTCAGTTGAACCTGATACCGGAATACTGCGAACCAGTCTGCCCTGTACATCTGTCACCTGCAGAATTCCTGAATCTAGTCCGGCGGGTAATGTATAGCTCAGACTAAGTTGCTCCGAAGCCGGATTTGGAAATGCACTTACCGGAAAAAGATTCGGAGCCATGGCGTTTTCTTTTAGGCTTGTTGGTAAATTTCCGGGTACGGAATACACTGCGGTGGCAACAGTATAAGGTGATACAGAATAATCAAAACTGTAGGTAACCAGTTTGGCATCACCATTTGTGAGTGTGGTAACATAATAATACTGACAGCCGGGAAGCGTGAGCAATACTGTTCCGTTCTCCTTCACAACCTTGGTTGTATAGGTATAATACAAATTGGTGGCATCATAACTATAATAGGTATAAACCAGACAAAGCGAATTGTCGGTTGTAAACAGATTTTCAGAAATGTACTGAATATCATACAGATAGTTATTTGCTGGAACGGTCAGATTGATGGTTTTCCATAGACTGAAGTTGGTGTTATAGATCCGGCACTGGCTCAGTACAACATCCATTACATAAAATTTATCACCAGAAACCGTCATATTAATGAATGTTCCGGAATAATTATACGATTGTTCTAAGGTAATTTGTGTCCTTCCCTGAAAGGATAGAAACAGCACAAACAGCAAAGTGATGAGTTTTTTCATAAACGGATTTTTAGTAAAAATACAGAATGCAAAGATGCCAAAGGAAATCATACAGAGGTGTACAGAATTCCGCTTATTCGTTACAAGATTTTAAGATTTGAAATCAGGCTGTGTTTTTTGATTTAAGTTTGTACGAGTGATTGGGATAAGTGATTTATATCATATTGATATTTAGATATTTAAATTTTAAAACATGAAGCCAGATAACAATCTCCGCCTGGGAACAGCTGATCTCCTGAAAGGTATCGCGGTGATCCTCATGATTCAGGTGCATCTTACCGAGCTCTTTGCCCGTCCTGAACTCAGAGATGGTCTGATTGGAAAGATTTCTCTTTTCCTGGGAGGAATTCCTGCCGCACCAGTGTTTATGGCTGTGATGGGATATTTTGCGATTCAATCGATAAACACAGCCAAGTCGATTATCAGAGGCCTGAAAATCATCCTCTTAGGTTTTCTCTTGAATTTGGGAATGAATGCACATCTGCTGTATGAGATACAGCAGCATATCATGATGCTCGATCCCCTGCCTTATATTTTTGGTGCAGATATTTTGTTTCTAGCAGGGTTTTCTCTCGTTTTCATCGCAAGTGTAAAATCTCTGATTGGAGAAAAATTATGGCTTTGGGCAATAATTGCCTTGTTTATCGCACTGGCCGGCTTGTTTCTTCCCGAATATAGCGGTGAGAAGGAATCCATGTATTATGTTCAGGCATTTTTCTGGGGCTCTCTTTCCTGGTCATATTTCCCGGTGATTCCATGGATGATCTATCCGATGGCTGGTTTGCTGTTTTACATGGCTGAAAAACAAAATCCGCCTTTCATCAGTCGTCTGCTTGGATCAAAATTTCTATTGCCGGTTCTTGCTGTTATTGCACTTTCTACCATTCAGTTTGGGTTTGGTATCACAACCGAATTACAGACCTATTATCATCATGGGCCGCTATTTATCCTTTGGGCATTGGTTTTTCTGGCTTTCTGGGTGCTGCTGCTTGTGAAAATATATGCTTCGATGCAGCAAAATCGAATCAGCCTTTATGTAGAATGGATTGGCAAAAATGTAACCGCTTTTTATGTCGTACAATGGTTGCTGATCGGTAATATCGCAACAGAAATCTACCAGAGTCAGCCAAAATTATTGCTGATCGTCTGGTTTATTCTCATCCTTAGCATGACCTCTATTTTTGTGTTAGGATGGGTCTGGTTGAAAACAATCATCAGGAATAAGAAAAGACCAGTACAACCGGAAGCATAAATACAGCATCTCCTGCAATACGGTAGCGGCTTTTCTGTGCGAAAAAAGTTGGAAACAACAAAATCTGTATCAGCAAAATCCCCATGATCATCAGGATGATAGCACCAAACTTGTGAATTTGGTTTTCAGAAAGAAAAAGCAGAATTATGGATAATAAAACGCTGATATATAATACGATCAGCAGGATTTTACGTGACTTCCGCTTACCCATCTTTAATGCGAAACTGGGATGGCCGTCGGCCAGATCATGATCCTGTTCAAACCAGGATACAATGGCGGTTTCTGCAAAAGCAAGCAAAAAGAAAATGAATAACATGATGATGTCTGAA
>CAZVKW010000073.1:5145-9960 GCA_964627945.1 uncultured Lentimicrobiaceae bacterium | reverse complement strand
GCATCTACAAGATGATCTGTCGTATACACTGCCCAGACTGACAATGCAAGCAGTATCCACCATGAAAGCGGCATCGTAACATCAAGCCAGACGAGCGCGAATACACCCACTGACAAGGCATTGAGCACCACTTCAAGACTCAGGTATCGGAGAAAGTGCAGGCGTTTCATCAGGGATTAAAAGCCACCCTGAATGTTTGCTGCTGCTTTCCTGATGTGATGCGGCAGAGATACATTCCGGCATCCATATTTCCCGGATTGAATGTGATTGATTGTTGAGAAGTGGTGATTTGATTTTCCATCAAAAGAACCCCGCCAATTGTAAATAGCTGTAATTGATATGTTTGTCCGGGTACCATTCCGGAAACCATCAAATTGCCACCGGTTTGAGTACTAATCCGCACTGCCTCAGAAACGGGTTTGTTTGCTATATCTGCGGTCGAACTCAGGATATCAACAATCACTCCTTCGATCACTGTCAGGTCGTAAGGAATTGAAGTCGGGGGCAGTGTGTACCAGCCGTTGGATGAGCCTCCCCAGCCAAAGTTGAAATGGAAGAAATCATTCGTATTATAACCATCCACCACCACATTGTGGCCCACAGTCCAGCCTTCATTCACCAAACCGAGAAGGTCGGGAAGGGCATTTTTCATATTGTCCGACACACGTTGCTGAATACTGAAATCAGGCGGGACAAGCAATTCCGACTGATCGAAGCCGAAACGCTGAACAGCCATCTGCGCCTGATCAATCCCGAATGTGCCTGAAACAGAGGCTGTATAAACCTGTTGAGCCGCAATACCTGCGGCAAAACTCAGGGCTGCTTTCATGCTGTCGGTTAAGCTTGTTCCAGAACTATAACAATATTCAATCGTATCAAACCATTGGTTCAATCGTGGAAAAGATGGAAAATCGCGTGAAACGAAATCATCATCAATCCAGTATTTGTTTCCCGAACCATAATTATGGTAATAATCGTCGGAATCGTCAAAACGTGTGTTGTTGATCGAATTGAAATAGTTGAAAATCTGTGCCATGGCTGTTGCCGGACAACCCACCACCGATCGTGATCCGGCATTGAGGTCCATCGGACAAAGTTTGTTGTAAGGTGAGGTCTGGGTCCAGTTGGTTTTCAACCAGCCACCGGTCGATGTTGATCCTTCAGGCGGCCATTGCTGGAAAGCTCTGTCTTCAAGAATCTTCCATAATTGCTTTTCAGACGGAGAGAAGCCGTTTGAAACGGCCTGTAGCCGGCCTTCATAATCAGCAACAAGTACACTGCTCCAGATTTGATATTGTTCAGCTGAAAGACCCGACAGATCATCGCCGTATGCCAGTATCGGCCGAAGGGAAGAATCGGCGCTGATGATCACAAAACCATTCTGATCACTTTCCACAAGCCAAGCGACAGCAGAAATTGAACCTTGCATCGGTTCTATGGTAGTTTCAGCCATCTCTGAACTTGTCATTTTCCAAAAATGCGTCGCCTGTTTTATCGCAGATTGGACATCAGCAGATTGGGCAAAACTATTGAGACTGCAAAACATCAATATGCTGTTTATGAGTACTTTAACAATCGTTTTCATATTACTGAAATTTGAGTACAAGATAAGAAAGATTTAAGCTAAAACCTTTCATCTGAAGCCTTTGTTTCATCATTTTGAGAAAGGAAAGATATTATATGGCGAAAAGTTTATTGATTCAAATCCTTACCTTTGACCCGATGAAAAGAATTGCCATTTTTGCCTCGGGTAGTGGAACCAATATGCAACGTATTGCAGAATATTTTCAAGGCAATCCTGCAGTTGAAGTATCTGTACTTGTATGCAACAAAGCAGGCGCCGGCGTTATACAACGAGCCGAAAAGCTGAAGATTCCGGTATTGATGATCAATCGTTCTGACTTCTATCAATCGGATGCAATTACAAAACAACTGATTGATTTACAAATAGATTTGATTGTACTCGCTGGTTTTCTCTGGCTGATTCCTGATCATCTTTTGCAGGCATTTCCGCATCGCATCATCAATATCCATCCTGCCTTATTGCCCAAATATGGTGGGAAAGGCATGTTTGGAGAGCATGTTCATCAGGCTGTGATCACGGCCAATGAGGCAGAATCGGGTATTACCATCCATTATGTGAACGAACACTACGATGAAGGCGCTGTTATTTTTCAGGCCTCTTTCCGGCTTGTATCCGGTGAAACACCCGATTCGCTTGCTCAACGTATTCACCAGCTCGAATACCGTCATTTTCCCGAAGTGATTGAGCGTTTATTAAGCTGAAATTTTCGTCCTTAAGCTGTACTTTTCGCTTCATTTTCATTTGTTTCCCGGTCTGAAACCACCTACATTTGTTATTGATTTTAAACAAAATTTCAATGAAAAAATTTATGCTTCCTTTGGTGGCTCTGTTGATGAGTCTGCAGATGATGGCCCAATGGACCAACGATTCCCTTAACAACACTTTGATAAGCGATGCTGCCGGTGATAAGGGGGTTCCAAAAATTTCACTCCTCTCCGATCATGGCTGTTATATGAGCTGGTACGGAGGCCCCTCAAATTACGATATTAATCTGCAACGCCTTGATTACGAAGGTAATGCAGTATGGCAGCCCAACGGAATCGTTGTCAGCAATCATCCGCAGGAAACCTGGGTGACTGATTTCGATATGAAAACCGATCATGAAGACAATGCCATTATAGTGTTTAACGACATCCGCCACGGAAACTGGGATGTATTTGTGTACAAAGTTTCGCCCGAAGGTGAAATGCTTTTTGGTGCCGATGGACAGGCTGCAGGTGATGCAGATGTTGCAGATATGACACCGCGCGTTTGTGTAACATCCGATAACAGTGTGATCATTGCCTGGATGCGTGAAGCCGGAGATTACATCAACATCATCATGCAGAAGTTTGACAGTCAGGGAAATAAGCTTTGGGAAGTGAACGGTCGCGAACTTTCTGTAGCCAGCGCTTCCGTAAAATGGCCTTATCTTCAACCCACTGAAGATGGTGGATTTATCCTGGGTTATTTTGTTGAGTCGGGACCATTCTGGGCACCGGATAAGCTGATGTATGCCATGCGGTATGATTATGACGGAAATGCGCTTTGGTCGCAGCCAACCGAGATTTGCGGGGCAACAGGCATCACCGCCTGGGAAGATTATAAAGCCATTCCCGACGGAAACGATGGCCTGATCGCATTCTGGCAGGACGACAGAGATGGTGATATGCTCTTCAACAGCGCGGTTCAGCATGTGATGTCTGATGGTAGTCTCGCCTTTCCGGCAAACGGTGTCGAAGTGGCAACAACAAACAGTTTTCACCATTATTACGACTATGCCACCGGGATGACCACGGAAGGTGACATCATGATTTTCTGGGCGCAGGCTGATCAAAATCAGAATACCAATGGTTTGATGGGACAAAAAGTTTCGGCTTCGGGTGAACGTCTCTGGGGAGATGCAGGCCTCGAAATCTTCGGTATGAACAGCACGTTCAGGTTCATCCAGACAACAGCTTTTTACAACGACACTTCTTTTCTTGTGTATTCAGATTCACCCAATTTTGATAATTATCTGGTAAAAGCAATCGATAAAAACGGGGAAGAAGTATGGAAAGAAGATACCTATCTTTCCGTTTCAACAAGTTTTAAAATACAGCCCGTTGGCACAGCCATGGATGCCGATCAGGTGGTGGTTGTATGGGCAGATGAAACCAGTTCTGGACGTACGCTCAGAGCACAGAATTTCCTGATCAACGGTGATCTCGGTCAGGTTGAAACCGGAATAAGTCCTGTGAATAAAAAACCTGAGGCATACTCTGTAGTAGGAAATAATCTTATCCTCAACATTCCGGCTGAAGCAGAGATCAGCGTTTATGATGTTGCCGGAAGGGTATTGTTACAGCAGAATGTTCAGCAGGGAAACCCGCTCAGTTTGCAGACGTTTGCCGGTCAGCTGTGTATCATCAGGGCTAAAGATCTGCAGGGAAATCACCTGAAAACCGCAAAAATACTACTGGCAAATTAGTGGGAAATACATGATGTATAAGGCTGTTTTGGATGCTTCCCTGACAGCCCTATCCGTTTTTACTGATTGCTGTCAGACGCTCAGCATCCAGAATCAGAATATCCTTTTCTTTCAGGGCGATGATACCCTCTTTTTCAAGACTTTTTAAAAGTTTGACGGTGCTTTCGGTAGCAATTCCGGCAAAATCGGCCAGATCTTTGCGTGTAAGTAACTGAAAAACATCATGATGCGCAGGCCGGAGGTTATCAAGATACAACAAAGCATCGGCCAGACGACCATTCATATGTTTGAACAAAACATGTCCGAGTGTTTGAAAAAGATCCGCATTCTGAGCGGAATAGCGCTTCGAAATGCTGAAAGAGAACGGACCATTTTTCGCAGCAACGCGGGCAATAGCGTCTTTTTCGATCAGAATCACCTGACAATCGGTGAGGGCAACCGAACTGTAGAGAAAAATATTTGATACAAAAACCGAAGATAATCCAACAAACTCACCCGGCTGAATGATCCGAAGGTTGAAACTCCGGTTCGAGTCGCCTTCAATATATTGTTTTGCAAGACCTTTGATCACAAACAAAACATAGGAGGCATAGGCTCCCTGTTTGCTCAGGCTGTCGCCTTTGCGAAACAAAACCTGGGTTTTGGACGATCGGACAAGTTCAGCCTCTTCATTTGTAAGTAATTGAAAACAAGCTGCTTGTATATCACAAATAAAGTCATTATCGGTTTCCAGGATGGTCTTCATGATGCTGATGTCATACGTATTATATGACAAAGGTAG
>CAZVKW010000073.1:3113-5045 GCA_964627945.1 uncultured Lentimicrobiaceae bacterium | reverse complement strand
CATCAGGATTCAGATCAATAAAAAAGTTGTCGAAATTCAACCAGCCTGCGGTTTTCAATCAAGACCCTGTTTCGCATCATGAATATTATCCGCTCTACCTTTGCATCATCAAAAAATACAGATTATGAAACACACAGTAAAAACTTCCTGGCTTGGAAATATGAAATTCGACGCTGTCGTAAGCGGACATCACCTGACAATGGATGCATTGCCCGAAGTTGGCGGTGCCAACGAAGGCCCTCGTCCGAAAGAGCTGATGCTTGCCTCGCTGGCCGGTTGCACAGGAATGGATGTTGTTTCCATCCTCAAAAAAATGCGCGTTGAGGTGGAACAGTTTGATATTGAGGTAGATGCTCCACTCACTGAAGAGCATCCGAAACACTATACCGGAATGCATATTACCTATATTTTCAGAGGCCAGGATCTCGATATGGAGAAACTGAAAAAAGCCGTCGAATTATCACAGGATCGTTATTGCGGTGTATCAGCTGCCTACCGCAAAGCCATGGAAATCAACTACGAAATCAGAATTTTATAAACTAAATTAATTCCAAAACTTTAGCTCACTCCAAACTTAAAATCATGTTATACACAAATCTCAAACACATCGAATCAGCTGCCGATCACGCCAAAGTGCTCAGCGAAAATGAACACGTAATGGTCGTCTGTGGACGCATGGGGCCTATGTGCATTCCGGTTTACGGCATCGCCGAAGAACTTGAAGACACATACAAACATGTAAAATTCTGCGATATGGAATTTGACAATCCGGAATCGTATGTCATCCGCAATCTTCCTGAAGTCCGTGGATTCATGGGAATTCCGTTCACCATCTATTACAAAAATGGACAGGTTGTGAAGGCCACTTCAAGCATTCAGTCGCGCCCACAGGTAACCGCTATTCTCGATCAGTACTTTGGTGCTGCTCAAAAAGCATAATCATGAGTCAAAACACAGCATATGATGCCATTGTGATAGGTGGAGGTCCGGCCGGATTAACGGCGGGCATCTACCTCTCGCGTGCCAGACTGAAGACCCTCATTCTGAACGAGGGAACGGCCGGCGGACAAATGGTACTCACCCATGAAATCGCCAATTATCCCGGTGTTGAAAGCATCAGTGGATTTCAATTGTCGAACATCATGAAAAAACAGGCGAAGAATTTCGGTTGCGATATCCGTTCGAATATCACCATCAGCGGGATGCAAGTCATTGGAAAAGTGAAGTCTTTTAGCCTCGATGACGGAAGCACTTTCACAGCCGGAGCCGTGATTTTGGCTACCGGAGGACGATCACGCACCCTGGGCGTTCCGGGTGAAAACCGTTTCAAAGGACGCGGAATATCGTATTGTGCCACCTGTGACGGTGATTTTTTCACCGATAAAGAAATTGTGGTAGTCGGCGGAGGAAACTCAGCCCTCGAAGAAGCCGTTTCGCTCACCAAATATGCAAGCAAAGTAACGATCGTACATCAGTTCGATCATTTTCAGGCGTTTGAACATGCTGTTCAGGAAGCCAAAAACCATCCTAAAATTCATTTTATGATGGAATCGGCTATAACGGCTTTTCACGGCGAAGACAAACTTGAAAGCCTTGATATCCAAAATCTGAAAACAGGCGAAACGAGTCTTTTCAGGACCGATGGCGTATTCATTTTTATCGGTTATGTGCCAAATACCGAAACACTGGAAGGATTGGTTGAACTGAATCAATGGGGCGAAATCATCGTTAAAACTGATATGTCGACCAATATTGAGGGCGTTTATGCCGCCGGAGACAGCACTGTCAAACGCTTCCGTCAGGTGACCACCGCTGTAGCCGATGGAACGATCGCTGCATTGGCGGCTTCCAATTATCTTCACGAACAAAAAACAAAACATCTATAATTCAAGCAATTATGCAAACAGCTTATATCATCATCGGAATACTCAT
>CAZVKW010000073.1:1848-3013 GCA_964627945.1 uncultured Lentimicrobiaceae bacterium | reverse complement strand
AATATTGAACAGTATCAATCTCTGGCACAGCAATTTAAAGTGAGAAGCATCCCAACACTGATTTTGTTTAAAAATGGAAAAGAAGTGGATCGTTTTGTAGGAATTAAACAAAAAGCTTTTCTGGTTGATAAGATCAAAAAAGCTTGAAATATTTTGATTTACAATTCTCCTATCATACCAGAATCCAGATTCGGATTCAGTTTAGCAAAAACAACTTCATTCCATAGCTTTCCTTTTTTTGTGACTGCCATCCGGTGAACAGCTTCTTTTTCGAAACCACATTTCTCGAGTACGCGTTGTGATGCCGTATTGAATTCGAATATTCCGGCCCAGACGCGCACAAGTCCCAACTCACGGAAGCAATATTCGGTCAGAAGATTGACCGTTGTGGTGACAATGCCCTTGTTCCAATAGGGTTCGCCGATGAAATATCCGATTTCAGCAGATTGCCGGTACACATCTTTCCCGGGAATAATTGCGGTATTACCGACATATCTACCCTGATATTCAATCGCAAATACAATTCCGAAATCTGGACCAGAAGCCATTTTTGCAAAGTTTTCGGCATCCTGAAGGGTGTAAGGATGTGGAAAGCCATCGCGTACGTTGATGGCGATTTTTTCGTTGTTGGCCAGAAAAGCCATGTCAGGCGCGTCGGCCGCCACCAGTGGCCGCAACTTTATATCACCGCTTTGAAGAATCACTTCCATGATTTCAGAAAAATTTCAAGTTCCTGCTCCTTCTGCGTTCCGAAAAGTATTTGTCTGCCATTTTGAAGACTAAGTTGCAAACCCTTGTCGCCACGCACATTGTAGGCCTTTCCTTTGCTACCGAAACGGATTCCCCAGCCGCCATAATCACGCAGAGGTTTATAGGTTACAACTTCAGCCTTATCGATCATTTCGCGCGGAATCAGATGAAACTTGAAATGAAAAGGAAAAAAGCGATAATGAATCCCTTCCCGGTCGATTTGGGTTGTGAGTTCGGCAAACAGGAAAAGTGCTATTACTCCTCCCAGAACCAGTAAAACCAGAATATATGTCACGATAAGTCCGGCATCACTCATGGGATTATCGCCAAATGCCTGCCCAAGAATGATTTGTTTATAAAATCCAAAACTGAAAGTGCTGATCACTGCAAGTACAGGTCCGACAAGCAGCAACAA
>CAZVKW010000073.1:0-1748 GCA_964627945.1 uncultured Lentimicrobiaceae bacterium | reverse complement strand
GTGCTGTATGATGCTGCCGCCGACCGTTTTATCATCACTGAGTTTGATCAGAGTCCAAACGGATTCAATGTTGCTGTTTCACAGGGTCCTGACCCGGTAAACGATGGTTGGTATGTATATACCAGCGGACTTGGAAGCGGTCAGTTTCCTGATTATCCCAAATTTTCTATCTGGTCAGATGCATATTATGTTACAGCCAATATTTCACAGACAAACCGTGTATTTGCCATTGAACGTGCCAAGATGCTGACAGGCGAAACTCCTCAGTTTGTTGGTTTTCCTCTCGCCGGTATCAAAACTTCAGGTTTTTATAGCCCTCAGGTTTTCAATGTTTCGAACAGCGACCTACCTGCAACAGGAAATGCAACAGTTGTATATTTGCAGGACGATGCCTGGAGCGGAGTTTCGACTGATCATTTAAAATTATGGACCATCAACGTAAACTGGGAAAACGTTTCACAGTCAACTGTTTCGGCAGCTGTTGAAGTTCCTACAACTCCTTTTATTTCGGTATTCGACGGAGGTTCATTCTCCAACAGACCACAACCCGGCGGACCGGAAATCGATGTTTTACAGGCCACGATCATGAATCAGGCGCAGTTTCACCGATATGCTGACCACAACTCAGCCGTATTTAATTTTGTGGTTGATACCGATGGATCAGGCGGAGAACTGGCTGGTGTTCGATGGTTTGAAATGCGCCAGACAGCTGATGGTGAACCATGGTCGATTTATCAGGAAGGAACCTATGTTTCACCGAATAACAACAAAGACGCTTTTGGTGCCAGTATGGCCATGGATGCTGATGGAAACATTGGTATGGGTTACACCACGGTTAGTAGCACCGAACGCATCGCGATTTACTATACTGGCCGCTATGCCGGCGATCCATTGGGAACAATGACCATCGACGAAACCCTGCTCGGACAAAGCACTTCAAGTAATCCTTCGAACCGCCTGGCCGACTATAATCATTTAACAGTTGACCCTACCGATGACAAAACTTTCTGGCATATTTCCGAATATTTTGTAGGTGGAAGAAAAGACAGAGTGGGTGTGTTTAAAATTGCATCTGCCGAAATCAGTGATGTGGGCGTTTTATCAATCGACGCACCAAACAGTGGTATTCTTACTGATAGTGAACCGGTTACAGTAACCATCATGAACTTTGGAGAAGCCACACAAACTGAAATTCCGGTATTTTTTCAGGTGGATGGTGGTACAGTTGTGAATGAAGTTTTCACAGGTGAACTCCTTCCTGCTTCCACAGTACAATATACATTTACAGCAACAGCCGCTTTGGGAACAACCGGACAAACTTATCAGATCACAGCAGGCACTGCTCTTGGTTCAGATATAGAACCTACCAATGATACACAGGTGAAATCGGTTACCAACCTCTTCGACAACGATTTGGGTGTAAGCGCAATTATTGCTCCTGTTTCAGGATCTGATCTAACAGTAAATGAGACTGTTACTGTTGCAATCACCAACTTCGGATCAGTGGAACAATCAGCTTTTGAAGCAAGCTACACGATAAACAATGGAACACCGGTAACCGAAACCGTTCCGGGACCTGTTGCACTGGGCCAGACGATCAATTTCAGTTTTACCCAGACAGCTGATTTTTCAGCTTTAGGTGAATATCTGGTAAAATCCTACACAAGCTTTGCTGCCGATGCCAATGCTTCAAATGATACTATCACTGCTATCATCGAAAAAACAAACTGTCAGCCCGAATCAAGCTG
>CAZVKW010000072.1:4046-15746 GCA_964627945.1 uncultured Lentimicrobiaceae bacterium | reverse complement strand
CGGAAGAATTTTCACATTCCAGTTTACCCCGGTAACACCCATTGTGTTGTTCCCGCGTGCACCAACTATACCTGAAACATGGGTTCCATGCGCATGTTCCGGGATTTGGCCGCTGTTGTTGTAAGCATTCCACCCATTATAATCATCGATATAACCGTTTTCGTCATCATCAATTCCATTTCCCTGAATTTCATTTCTGTTTTTGAACAGATTCAGGTCGAGATGGCCCAGTGAACTTCCGCCATCGACAACAGCGACAACAATGGTATCTCCGAATACAGTAAGTCCGCCTGTTGTAATATCCCATGCACGCAAAGCATCGATATCGGCTCCGGCAAGACCGCCGTCTGCACCGATATTATTCATATTCCATTGAAGTCCAAAATATAGATCATCAGGTTGATTTTCAGTACTCTCCCGAAGTTCAATTTGATGATTCCACTGTGCGTGAACAACTCCGTGGGACCTTCTGATACCCTGCATCAGCATCTCCGCCTGAATTTTGGTTGACTCATAACGGAAAAGGGCAATGTGCATGCGTTTGGAAAGAAATTCTTGTTGAACAAGCCCGAATGAAGCATACTCATTTTCCAGAAGCTGAAGATCGGTATGGTTTTTAACCTGAACAATTACTTCTCCCTGAATTTCATTTCTTGTTTGCTGTGCAATGCAGGGATGTTGTAACACATTAAATGTGAGAATAATAAGAAATAAATGTATGAGGGACTTCAACATATAGCGGAATTTTTGAAGCTGCCAAAATAGTTGAAATTTTGCTGCAAGAAGCATTTTCTCCAAGAGACGCCCTCATGATAATTATTGAGTCTCTTGTTTTAATACTGACACCAGTTAGTTCAGCCGCAATTATCTAAGCATTTGTATAAAATAACTACATTTGCTGTGAATAATTGAACAAACAAATGAATCCGGAAATTCGTGTGATAATTGTAGATGACCATGAAATTTTTCGTCTTGGTTTACGACAGATTATCAATAAGTTGGGTTATGCAAAGGTTGTAGGAGAAGCCTCTAATGGATATGAATTCCTCGATTTAATTGAACACGAACAAACGGATCTGGTTTTGATGGACATCGAAATGCCATTGATGAACGGTGCTGAATCAACGATAAAGGCCCTCGAAAAACATCCGAATCTCAAAATTATTGCACTTTCTGTTCACACCGATGATGATCATATCCGGATGATGATGGATGCCGGAGTCAAAGGGTTCTTGATTAAAAATATTCGTAAAGATGTATTAGACAGGGCTTTACAGGCTGTGTACATCGGTAAAACCTATTACAGTGAAGAACTTTGGGATTACTTCAGTAAGGCTTTTGGTCGTGATTCCCATCACTTGGACCCTGTTAGTTTTACTGTACGCGAACTTGAAGTACTCAAACTATGTGCCGAAGGCTTGAGTAACAAAGAGATAAGTGATCGATTGTTTATCAGTGAACGTACAGTTGTTGGCCATAAATCGAACCTAATGGCAAAAACAGATTCAAAAAACTCAGTCAGTTTGATTACTTATGCGGTTCGTAATAAACTAATAAACATATAGTTAAGTTTATTTTCCTGTCCTTTCATCATATATTGCGTAAAAGTACTGGTTTACCCCTCCTCTTATTCCCGCTATTTCTATTGTTAAATCAGTAACAATGAGATAGGTTTATTATTATGCTTTGGTGTAATTTTGTGGCATAATTGTTAAAATAATCACAGTACCTAAACCTTAAATAACTCCTAGCAATGAAAAAAGGCAAAATTCTGGTGGTAGACGATGACATGGACGTAATCACCCTGTTAGAACAAATTCTTATCCACGAAGGATATGATGTAATTTCAGCTTTCAACAAAAAAGAAGGTATTGCGCTGGCATTAAGCCACAAACCTGATCTTGCCATCCTCGATGTAATGATGACAACCCAGTACGAAGGTTTTGAAATGGCCAGCGAATTCATCGAAAACCCGGAATTGAAGGGCATCCCGACGCTCATGGAAACTTCCATCGAAGTGCTGATGACCACCAAACCAAGTGTTCAGGCAATGGCCCGCGAGTTTCGCAATGACCCAAATTACAAAGAGTTACAGGTAATTCTTATCCGCGATATCGTAACCGGAAATTCAGGCATTGATTATCGTGCTGAAGACGGACGATCATTATGGGTTCCTGTTGATGGTTTCGTTCGCAAGCCGGTCGATAAAAACCGCCTGATCCCTGAAATTGAACGCATTCTCGCTAAAAAAGCGAATGCAGTTAATTAAGTATTGCTAATCAGGAGTTTATCAAGAAATTAATAATTGGTTTTACATGCTTTTTGCTGTTTTAACCAAACCAACGAATAAAAAATATGAAAAGCAAAGTTGAGGAAATATTACAACAATTTCCGCAGGCCGGACGCGACAGTCTGATCCCGATATTGCAGGCCGTTCAGGATTCTCTGGGTTTTCTCTCAGAAGAATCTGTTGTTCAGGTGAGCAAACATCTGAAAATGCCTGCCAGCAAAATCTTTGGTGTAGCCACATTTTACAACCAGTTTCGCTTCACACAACCCGGAAAATACCATGTGATGGTGTGTCGTGGAACCGCCTGTCATGTGCTTGGCTCGGCCACCGTGCTTGATGAGATCGAAAAAAACCTGAAGGTAAAACCTGGTCAGACAACAAAAGACAAGCTTTTCAGCCTTGAGGTAGTTGCCTGTATCGGCGCCTGCGGTTTGGCTCCGGTAATCAGCATCAATGGCGAGTTTCACGCCAAAGTGACTACCGATAAGATTAAATCGATTTTTGAAACTTATAGAAACAGGGAGGTTTAATCATGGTAGCCGATAAAACATTCTTAATTGAAAAGGTGCTGAAAAACAGCACCAATCATGATTCACTAATCGCTGAGCAGTTACGGGTTCTGCGCCACGATATTAATACACAACCAGTCATTTATGTGGGTGCAGGAACATGCGGTCTGGGTGCCGGAGCTGCTGAAACCATGCGTCAGGTTGAGTTGTATCTGAAAGAAAAAGACATTCAGGCCGAGATTATTCCGGTTGGTTGTATTGGGCTTTGTTCATCTGAACCCTTGCTTGACGTGAAACTCCCTGGAAAAAAACGTATTTCCTTCGAAAAGGTAAGCGGTGATAAAGTAGCAGGAATTCTCGACGGTATTTTTGCCGGAAATATTCCACAACACCCTGTTCTCGGACAGTTTGAAATTCAGAAAGATGAAAAATCCTGGGAGAATGTAGCTGCCATCGAAGATCATTTCTTTTTCAAACCGCAGGTACGTATTGTCCTCGAAAACTGTGGATTAATCAATCCTGTTAGCATCGAAGAATATATTGCCCGTGGTGGTTATAAATCCTATCTGGATTCACTGAAAGCTTTCGAACGCATTGAATTATGCGATCTGATTGAAAAAAGCGGACTTCGTGGCCGTGGCGGAGGAGGTTTCCCCACCGGAAAGAAATGGAAATTTGCTTTGGGCACCGAAGCTTCTCAGCGATACCTCATCTGCAATGCCGATGAAGGCGATCCGGGTGCATTTATGGACCGCGCAGTCATCGAAGGCGATCCCCACAAATTGCTCGAAGGAATGGCTATTGCTGCTTACGCAATTGGAGCCACCAAAGCATATATTTATATCCGTGCCGAATATCCGCTGGCAATCGAACGACTCGTAATCGCTATCAAACAGGCGAAAGAATATGGCTTGATCGGAAAGAATATTTTCGGATCGGGCATCGATCTTGAAATTGTGATTAAAAAAGGCGCCGGAGCTTTTGTCTGCGGTGAAGAAACCGCTTTGATACATAGTATCGAAGGAAAACGTGGAATGCCTCGCCCAAGACCTCCATTCCCGGCTGTAAGTGGATTGTTTGGCAAACCAACCATCATTAACAACGTTGAAACCTTGTCGAATCTGCCTGTAATCCTGCGCAATGGCGCTGACTGGTTCAGCAGCATGGGTACCATGACAAGCAAGGGAACCAAGGTTTTTGCTTTGTCAGGAAAGATTGCTACAACCGGACTGGTAGAAATTCCGATGGGAACCACTGTACGTGACATTATTTTCAAAATAGCAGGCGGAATTGCCAACGGTAAGCGGTTTAAAGCTGTTCAGATGGGTGGACCATCAGGCGGTTGTGTAACTGATGCCAATCTTGATATCGAAATAGATTATGAAAACCTTATCAGTATAGGAGCTATGATGGGTTCTGGCGGTATGGTGGTGATGGACGAAGACACCTGTATGGTGGATGTAGCCAAGTTTTTCATGGATTTTATTCAGCGCGAAAGTTGTGGAAAGTGCATTCCTTGCCGCGAAGGAACACGCAGGATGCTTGAAATACTCGAAAGTATCACAACCAAGCCGAAAAACCGCGAAACACACGAACCATTGGTCCGTTTCAAGGGTGTCATGCAGCTCGAAAGTCTCGGTAAAGTGATCAAGGATACATCGCTTTGCGGTCTCGGACAAACGGCACCAAACCCTGTTCTAAGCACATTGCAGTGGTTCAGGGAAGAATATGAAGAACATGTTTTTGATAAGAAATGCCGTGCCGGTGTTTGTCAGAATCTGCGCGATTATACCATCGATGTAGATCTCTGTACAGGATGTACGGTTTGTGCCAAGAAATGTCCGACCAACGCTATTATCGGGGGGCGTAAACAGCCTCATTTCATTATTCAGGACAAATGTATCAGTTGCGGAGCCTGTTTCGATGCATGTAATTTCGACGCAGTAAAAGTCAGTTAATCAGCCTAATTCAAAATCTCCAGAAACAATGAATTTCCAAATAGAAGTTAACAACAACGTTATAAGCGCAAAGAAAGGCGATACAATTCTCGAGGCTTTACAAAGTCATGGGATGAATGTTCCAACACTTTGTCATCTGAAAGGTCTTATGCCAAGTGGCGCCTGCCGCATGTGTGTGGTTGAGGTGGACGGACGCCGTAATCTGGTGACAGCCTGCTCTGAACCTGTAACTGATGGAATGAAAATCAAGACACACTCCCTCAGGGTTATAGAATCACGTAAAACCATCGTTGAACTGCTGCTTTCGAACCATCCTGACGACTGTCTTTACTGCGAACGCAACGGAAGCTGCGAATTACAGCAACTTTCGGAAGATCTGAATGTGCGCGAACGTCGCATCAGCGGAACCAAAAATAATTACAAACTGGATGTTTCAAGTGCCAGCTTGGTGCGCGATCCTGCCAAATGTATCCTATGCGGTCGTTGTGTAAGGGTTTGCGAAGAAATTGAAGGTGTATCGGCAATTGAATTTGTTGGCCGTGGCAGTAAAACATTGATTAACACCAGTTTCAATCATGGTTTAAACCTTTCAACCTGTGTAAACTGCGGACAGTGTATCATGGTTTGCCCAACTGGCGCTTTGAAAGAAAAGCCGCATCTTGAAGAAATCAGGAAACAGCTTTCCGATTCGTCAAAAACTGTAGTTGTACAATATGCCCCGTCCATTCCGATTTCGCTGGCCGAAGAGTTTGGTTTCCAACCCGGACAAAATGTGATCGGATTGATGAATGCTGCTTTGCGCCGTATCGGATTCAAATTTGTTTTTGATACATCATTCACCGCCGACCTTACCATCATGGAAGAGGCTTCGGAACTCGTTCAACGGGTTTCAACCGGTGGAACACTTCCTATGATCACAAGTTGCTGCCCCGGTTGGGTTAAATATGCTGAAGAGTTTCAGCATGATATGCTGCCTCATTTGTCAACCTGCAAATCGCCGCAGCAGATGATGGGAGCCGTGATTAAGAGTTATTTTGCCGAGCAGGAAGGAATCAGTCCGGCAGATATTTATTCGGTTTCGGTGATGCCCTGCACCGCCAAGAAATTCGAGCAGCAGCGTGAAGAAATGACCCAAAACGGTATTTCAGATGTTGATGCCGTTCTCACCACACGTGAATTAGCACGCTTGATCCGTCTGCATGGCATCGATATTCATAAACTGACTCCGGAACTTGCTGATTCTCCGCTTGGTACCCGCTCTTCGGCCGGTAAAATATTCGGAGTTTCGGGTGGTGTGATGGAAGCCGCCATTCGTTCTGCATATTATTTCATTACCGGTAAGGAACTCACCAAGTTCCAGGTGACAGGTGTTCGCGGACTTGAAGGCCGCAAAGAAGCCAAAGTAATGATCGATTCGCTCGAAGTTGGTGTTGCTGTGGTCAGCGGACTGAAAAATGCCGAAATCCTGATGCAGGAAATCAGAAACGGACGCAAAGACATTCATTTCATCGAAGTGATGGCTTGTCCGGGAGGATGTATCAACGGTGGAGGTCAACCAATCGGAACCAACGAAGAATCGGTGAGAGCACGCATGAAAACCTTGTATGAAATAGATGATCACGATGCGATCAAAGTTTCGCATAAAAATCCTTATATCATTGAGTTATATGAGAAATATCTCGGAAAGCCACTTGGTCATAAGAGTCACGATCTGTTGCATACACATTATCAAAAACGGGATGTGAATTGATTTTACATCAATTGATTATATAGTAAAAATTGGTTAAAACAGCATTTGAAGCGCAACATGGCACACAACACAAAACATAAGCAATTAGTTTTTACGGTGAAAGACCGGTGCCGTGTTTGCTTCACATGTGTCCGCGAATGTCCGGTGAAAGCCATCCGGATCGTGAATGGCCAGGCCGAAGTTGTTTCTGAGCGATGTATCGGCTGTGGCAATTGCGTAAGAGTTTGCCGACAGGAGGCCAAAACCTATCTGAAAGAAGGGGAAGATGTTAAAAAGGCTCTGAAGGGAAATCAGAAAGTAATAGCCTGCATTGCACCAAGTTTTCCAGCCGAATTCACTGAAATAGAAGATCATCGCATTCTTGTTGGTATGATTCGCGCGCTGGGTTTTGATCTTGTGACCGAAGTTGCCTTTGGTGCTGATATGGTTGCCACAGCGTACAAGGAATTGTATGAATCAGAACTTCCGCATGGTATAATCACTTCCGATTGTCCTGCTGTTGTGTATTATGTTGAACATTATCAGCCCGAACTTATTTCAAATCTGGCTGCACTCGTTTCTCCCATGGTGGCTGCCGCAAGGTTTTTAAAACACCGCTATGGAAATGAAATCATAACAGTTTTTATTGGTCCGTGTATCGCCAAAAAAACCGAATCAAACGAAATAGATTATGCATTGACATTCACTGAGTTACGTGAATTGTTCAATGATTTTGGAATAAGTCCCGATAAAGTTACTTTATCCGATTTCGATCCGCCACATGCCGGCAAAGGAGCTGTCTTTCCGGTAAGTCATGGTTTACTTCAAAACATGGATGTGAAGCATGATATTACCAAAGGGGATGTGCTTGTGGCTGAAGGAAGAATCAATTTTAAAGATGTATTGAGCGAATTTGCCAACGGAGCTCTTCCTGCCCGGCATTTGGAGTTGCTTTGCTGCGAAGGATGTATCATGGGGCCCGGAATGTCGCCCAATGGAAAGAAATATGTAAGGCGATCAAAAATTTCAGAATATGTTTCGCACAAACTCGAAACTTTGAACCAGAAAGAATGGGAAGCGGATATTCTGGAAGCGAAAAAATTGGATTTATCTACCAGTTTTTATGCCCGCGACAGACGCATTCAAAGCCCTTCAAAGGAAAAAATCGCAGATGTTTTGCAGAGTATGGGCAAAGTTCATCCGAGCGATTATCTTGATTGTGGCGCATGCGGCTACGATACCTGTATCGAACATGCCATCGCTGTTGCCGAAGGACTAGCCGAAAACGAAATGTGCCTTCCGTACACGATTGAAAGGCTGCACGAATCCATTAAAAAGATCAATACTTCAAACACCGAACTCGAAAGTGCCAAAGAAGCCCTCAAGCAATCAGAGAAACTGGCGCATATGGGACAACTTTCGGCCGGTATTGCACATGAACTGAACAATCCGCTGGGTGTAATCACCATGTACAGCAATCTTTTGCTCGACGATGTAAAAGACGAAACCATGCGTAACGACCTGTGCCTGATTGTTGAACAGGCCGACCGCTGCCGGAAAATTGTTGGCGGACTATTGAATTTTGCCCGAAAGAATCAGGTTCGACTGGTAGAAACCGATGTTGAAAAGTTTGTTTCGCGCAGCATACAATCCATCATTTTACCTGACAATATTGAGGTAAAAATGAATGTCGAACTTAACGATCCTTTTCTGTTCATCGATCCTGATCAAATGATGCAGGTTCTTACCAATCTTGAGAAAAACGCCGTAGAAGCAATGCCTGATGGTGGCATCATTGTTATCGAACTGCACGATTCGGGAGAAGAAATTGAAATCGCAATAAGCGATACCGGAACCGGTATTTCGCCCGACAATATGGAGAAAATATTCACCCCGTTCTTTACCACCAAAGAAGTAGGGAAAGGCACTGGCCTTGGGCTGCCTCTTTGCTATGGTATAGTGAAAATGCACAAAGGAAAAATTAATCTGACATCAAACGATAATCCGCAAAAAGGCCCCACAGGCACTACCTTTGCTATTCGTTTGCCACGAAATCCATAAAATCAATAAATATTAAAACAATGTCTGACCAGAAAAAACTGATTTTAATAGCCGACGACGACTCCGACTATCTCTTCCAGATGGAAACCATGGTGCGTAACCTGGGTTTTGATGTGAAAACAGCCGAAGGAGAATTAGCAGCCGAACAGATGCTTAACACCATCAAACCCGACTTAGCTATTTTCGACCTGATGATGGAAAATGAAGACAGCGGATTTTTGCTTGCCTATAAAGCAAAACGGAAATATCCGGATATGCCGATCATCATTGCTTCTGCAGCCACAGCCGAAACAGGTTTCAGTTTCGATCTGCACAATGCCGACGACGGTAACTGGATTAAAGCCGATCTTTATCTCGAAAAAGGCATCCGAAGCGATCAGTTACACCGCGAAATAAATAAATTATTGAAATTGTAAGCAGGCAGATTTTAGGTTCCTTGAATATTGGGAATACGTATGTAATTGGTCTGTTCTGAAAGTTTTCAATAGACCTTAACAATAAGAATTGTAAGCAGTTCAAACATATTACCCTGAGCTTGTCGACGGGTAACACACGTAAGTTCACTTTAATTCACTCATAAAATGGCAACACTTAAGATTTTGGTTGTTGACGACGAGCCCGGAATCCGCTCAGGAATCAATCGTATTCTATCGAGCTTCACGGTCGGGTTTCCTTTTATGGAGGAAGACTTCGAATATTCACTCATCGACGCGGCCACAGGTGAAGATGCAATAGATATTTTAAACAGTCAGCCGATCGATATAGTCCTGCTCGACAATAAGTTACCCGGTATGGACGGTATTGAGGTGCTTGCCTATATCAAAAAGCAGAAATTTGATGTAGCGGTGATGATGATTACCAGCTATGCTTCACTCGATCTGGCCATTAAAGCCACCCGCGACGGGGCTTATACTTTTATTCCGAAACCTTTCACACCGCAGGAGCTTCGTTCGAGCATCGAGAATGTATCCAAACATCTCTATCTCAAACGGATGACCAGTAAGATGCAGGAAGAAGGAAAACAGATACGTTTCCAGTTTCTGTCGGTGATGTCGCACGAGCTCAAATCACCGATCAATGCGGTGGAAGGCTATCTGACCATGATGCAGGAAAAGCAGTTTGGCGATAAAGTGGACGATTACGAAAAAATGATCGATCGCTCGCTGGCCCGTCTGCGCGGAATGAGAAACCTCATCATGGATCTGCTTGACCTTACCAAGATCGAATCAGGCAAAAAACAGCGCAAACTGCGCGATACCGATCTTAGCGAGATTGCCCGCATGGCCATGGATACACTTGAACCATATGCCATTCAGCGAAGCGTGAAGATGAAACTGAATGTAACTGGCAGTCCAACAATACTGGCCGATCCGGATGAAATGGAAATTGTATTTAATAATCTGGTTTCCAACGCTGTAAAATATAACCGCGATGGTGGAAAAGTGAATGTTTTGATCGATGATCAGGGTAAAAATCTGGTAATCAAGGTTTCAGATACAGGAATCGGAATCGGGAAAGAAGACCAGGAATCCATTTTTGAAGATTTTGTAAGGATCAAAAGCAGTCAGACCAAAGATATCACAGGCAGCGGACTGGGATTATCCATCACGAAAAAAATGGTTGCTCAGTACAATGGAACCATCGCCGTTGACAGCGTTCCTGATGAGGGAACAACATTTACCGTAACTTTGCCACGTCAATAAAATCAACAAATAAGTGAAATTTACTCCTGAAACATATAGTATACCCGATATTTCCATGCAGCCTTTTATCGACGATCAGGAAATCTGGTCGTACCTCGAAGGTGCAAAACCCACTATAGAACAAGTTGAAGCGGTGATTGCCCGTTCAATGGCAAAAAACCGGCTCAGTCTGGCCGAAACAGCAATCTTATTGCAGGCCACCGAACCTGAAATGATAGAAAAGATCAAAGCCGGTGCCCGCAGTCTGAAAGAAAAAATATATGGCAAACGCATCGTGCTTTTTGCACCGCTTTATGTGGGTAATTACTGCTCAAACAACTGCCGTTATTGCGGATTCAAGTCGTCGAACAGCAAAGCCGTACGCAAAACGCTGACCAAAGCCGAACTCATCGAAAACGTGAAAGCCCTCGAAGAACACGGACAAAAACGTTTGATTCTTGTATTTGGCGAACACCGCACCTATTCGGCTGATTTTATTGCAGATGCAGTGCGCACTGTTTACGAAGTGAAAAAAGACAATGGCGAGATCCGACGCATCAATATCAATGCAGCTCCACTCGATATCGAAGGTTTTCGCATCGTGAAAGAAGCCATGATCGGCACCTATCAGATTTTCCAGGAAACCTATCATCACCAAACCTATCACACCTGCCACACTTCAGGCCGTAAATCGGATTATGATTATCGTTTAACTGCACTTGACCGCGCCATGGAAGCCGGAATAGACGATGTAGGAATTGGTGCCCTGTTTGGTTTATACGATTGGCGTTTCGAGCTGATGTCGCTCATTCGTCATGTGAATCATCTCGAGGCTTGTTTCAATGTGGGTCCGCATACTATTTCATTTCCGCGAATTCAGGATGCATCGGAATATGATCTCGACAGCAAATATTTTGTTTCGGATGATGATTTCACCCGTCTGGTCGCAATTTTGCGTCTGGCCGTGCCTTATACCGGCCTGATTCTCACCGCCCGTGAATCGGAAAAGATTCGAAAGGAAGTTCTTGCATTTGGCTGTTCACAGATCGACGCAGGAACGAAACTAGAGATTGGTGCCTATGCCGAAAACCCGGATGTGAACCAGAATCTGAACAAAGAACAGTTTAAAATCAATGACGACCGCACGCTGGCGCAGGTGATCGACGAATTGCTCGATGCCGATTATATTCCTTCCTTCTGTACTGCCTGCTACCGGAAAGGACGCACCGGCGAACATTTCATGGAATTCAGCGTTCCCGGATTCATTAAGAAGTTCTGCACACCCAATGCACTTCTGACACTGGCCGAATACATCATGGACTATGCTATCGAAAGCACCGCCGAAAAGGGCTGGAAGCTGATCGACAGAAACCTTGGTGAGATGGAAGACGATACTTATAAAGCTGAAGTGGTCAAACGAATCGAGAGAATTAAGCAGGGAGAGAGGGATTTGTATTTTTAGCGGGAAGAC
>CAZVKW010000072.1:1385-3946 GCA_964627945.1 uncultured Lentimicrobiaceae bacterium | reverse complement strand
ACGAATCGAGAGAATTAAGCAGGGAGAGAGGGATTTGTATTTTTAGCGGGAAGACCGGAGACGGAAGACCGGAGCATGAAGACGGAAGTCAGGAGCACGAAGACCGAAGTCGGAAGACCGAAGATGAAAGTCAGAAGCACGAAGTCGGAAGACGGAAGGCTGAAGAAGCTTGCCCCGGACGCGGGACAATGGAATGTAAATAGCAGAAAATCAATAGAATTAATATCAGATATTTTTTAATCATCATTTTCCAATGCTCGAGACTATTCGGCAAATACTCGAAAAAACTGTTCCTGATCGCAACGATCTTGTGACTTTGCTTTCGGTTAAATCTCCCGAAGCAAGCAATTTGATCCTTCAAAAGGGCTATCAGGTAAAAAGCGAGGGTGTCGGAAAGAAAGTTTATCTCCGCGGACTGATTGAGCTATCGAATAAATGCGCCAAAGACTGTTTTTACTGCGGTATACGCGCTTCAAATGCTTTGGTTGACAGATATTCCCTTTCGGAAGAAGAAGTGCTTCAGGCGGCTGATTTCGCCTGGAAAAACGGTTTCGGCTCTTTGGTAATCCAAACAGGCGAAGTGAGTGGGAAACGATTTGTTGATATGCTCGAAAAGCTTTTGATAAAAATCCATGAGCAGACAAATCATGAACTTACCATCACCCTTTCATGCGGAGAAATGCCGCTTGATGTATACTTACGCTGGAAAAATGCAGGAGCCGAGCGCTATTTGCTGCGCATCGAAAGTTCAAACCGCGATTTATATTATAAAATCCACCCGAAAAACAAAAGGCATTCATTCGAAAACCGCATCGAAGGATTGAAAAATCTACAGAAAGCCGGTTTTCAGGTCGGAACGGGAGTGATGATCGGTTTGCCCGGACAGAGTATCGAAGATCTGGCTGACGATTTGTTATTTTTTAAAACCATCGATATCGATATGATCGGTATGGGACCATATATCGAACATGCCGAAACACCGCTTTATGCATTGAAAGATCAGTTATGGCCTGCTTCAGAACGTTTCCGGATCAGTTTACTCATGCTGGCTCTTGCCCGGATTCTCATGCCCGATATCAATCTGGCTTCATCAACAGCCCTCGAAACCCTCGATCCGCTTGGCCGCCAAAAAGGCCTGCTGGCAGGTGCCAATGTGGTAATGCCCAATCTTACACCCATCAGCAGCCGGAAAAAATATCAGCTCTACAACAACAAACCCAATCTCGACAAAGATGCTGCCTTAAGTGCTGTCTCACTTCAGAAAGTGATCGAAGAAATAGGGGAGGAAATAGCTTTTCGAGAGGCCGGAAATTCTAAGCATTTTCACTTACGAACAAAAATTTAATAAGGATTTTGACGTATTATCGGTAAAGCGTTTTATATTTACCCTCTTGTAATTATTGCAGGAGTAGTAAGTATAGAAAGTTAAAATAGTATTATCGGTTAACCATGTCGAAAGAAGCTGAAAGCATTTCCAAAATACGCGATATCCTTTTCGGGAATAATCTGACCGAACTCGAAAAACGATTCACCAAAACGGAATCCTTTTTACGGGAAGAAATCAGCAGTCTGGACGAAAAACTTGTTCAGCGTCTCGATGAATTTAAAACGGCCACAAGATCAACGCTTGATGAACACGACGATCGTTTGCGGATCCAGAAATCGGAATTGCAAACCGGAATTGAACGTCTTCAGGATGAAATGGCACAATTGCAAAATCTTGTTAAACAGCAGGATGAGAAGCTGAATAGCGAATTGCAATCGATGAAAATCTGGCTGACCGAGCAAAACGATAACCTGGTCCGCCAGCAGAAAAAGCAGTTTACCGAGCTGAAAACTCAGATGTTTTCACTGATTGACGACCTCCGGCAATCTAAACTTGACCGAAGTGCGCTGGCTGTATTATTGTCAGAGATTGCCGTACATCTGGTGGATGAGGAAAATCCGGTGGAACCGGATGAAGCTCCCGAAAACCAAGCCTATGATTAACCATGCAGGAAACGACTGACCAGCAAAACAATCCAATTCTTGAGTCAGGAAAACTCAACGAATTGCGGCAGCTGTTGATCGGCCTCGATCTGCATGAACTCGGACGCCTGCAGAAACTCATCCGTGATCCACATGAGTTCTCCGAAGAAATAAAAGAATGGCTGCCTCATTCTATCCGCAAACTGATTGAGACCGGCCAGATCAATCCCGAAGATCTGGAGCCATTTATTGTGGATGCCATGCACAACAGCATCCAAAAAAACCCACAGCGATTGGCCGATGTGCTGTTTCCGGTAATGGGTCCCGCCATTCGGAAAGCCGTGGCCGAAGACATGAAAAAGCTGATTGCTTCAGTAAATACAAGTCTCGAAGCTGGTCTTTCTCCAAAAAGTCTGAAATGGCGCATTCAGGCCATGTTCAGTAAGCGATCCTTTGCCGAAATTGTGATTGCCAATACCTACGTATACCACGTGAGGCAAGTGTTTTTTATTCATCGCGATACCGGAATCCTGTTGCTTCAGGAAAAGGACAAGGAAAGTGCTGAACTTGAAGCAGATATGGTTTCCGGAATG
>CAZVKW010000072.1:0-1285 GCA_964627945.1 uncultured Lentimicrobiaceae bacterium | reverse complement strand
TATATCAAAGGATTATGTGATTATCAGGCTCCTTCACCCCGAAATCTGCTTGCGAAATACGCGATCGACAGCGCAAAAATTATTTTTCAGTTAGAGCCATATATTTCGCTTGAAAATGAAATGGTTGTAATCAGAGCAGTAAAATTTCTTCAGCCCCCTTCGACCGTTGAAATGCGTTTCGCGGATGAGATTCTCTATCTTACCGGAAGCGCTTCGCAGGAATGGCTCGAAAGGGCAGTAGATCAGGCGACAAAGGTGTATGGAGTAAGCAAAGCCGATATCTCGGGAATGAATGTTGTTCGGCAGGAGAAAATACCTGAATTACAGCAAATTGTAAAAATAATCCAGAAAAATTGTTTTGGTTTTGAGATGAATATCGTGTCGCTTGATGAGCAGCAGCAGATACGCTTCGATTCTTTGGTTCAGGCTGTTACGCAGTTGGACGCCTACAACCGCGTAAACGGCAGCAATCTGATCGTATATGTGAAAACTTATACCAGCAGAACAGGCAATGCAACAGCCAATCTTCAGGTAGCGAACAGGCGTGTAAATGAATTTGTACGACTTCTGAATGAAGCCGGTTTGCATCAGGCCCAATTTGAAACACAGGTGTTGTTTGAAGGGGATTACCCGCCCGGTGTTCCTTTGCGCTCGGTTTGTCTTGAAGTTTTTGATAAAAACAGTAAATAAAGATGATAAAGAAAAAAATAGCCATGCTTGGTGCTTTTGCTGTTGGAAAAACGAGTTTGGTTCAGCGTTTTGTCAATAGTATTTTCAGTGAAAAGTACCAGACAACGATTGGTGTAAAAATCGACCAAAAGCTCGTTCGTGTTGGTGAAACCGATATCACCCTGATGTTGTGGGACTTATATGGGGATGATGATTTCATGAAAATGAAACCTTCTTATCTGATTGGCTCTTCGGGTTATCTGCTGGTAGCCGACGGAACACGCGCTGAAACCATTGATGTGGCGCTTCGGCTTCAGGCGATGGCAAGCGAAGCAACCAAAGATGCGCCTTTCATTTTATTGATCAATAAAAACGATTTGCACGAAAACTGGGAAATTGATGCTGAAACCATCAACAATCTAAAGCAAAAGAGTTGGAAGGTGCTCATCACCAGCGCGAAAGATAACCACCAGGTTGAAGAAGCCTTTATCATGCTATCGAGTATGATGCTTGAAAACTAAAACAACGACATCTTAATTTCATTGAAAACCATGACAAACCCGAAAATCATCAGCGAATTCTCGGCCCCGATCATCAACTATATCCTGAACAAAAT
>CAZVKW010000071.1:0-15926 GCA_964627945.1 uncultured Lentimicrobiaceae bacterium | reverse complement strand
ATTTAAAATTTATTTTGTTTGTAAAAGTGAAAAATGGCATTAATATCCATTATATTTGTTTGTTACAAAACACCAAAATATGATAAAACGCTGCCATACAATGCGTACTTACCTAAAATTAATAATTATCCTTGCAGTAATTGCTCTATTTACTGTTGGATGTATTCCTCAAAAGCGAATATTGTTAATGCAATATGACCAAATCAATGATTCAAGCTATGCAAATACATTTGTGTCGGAAGATTCTGTGCTTCATGATTATAGAATTCAATCGAATGATTACCTGTACATAAGCGTAAGCACTATTGAAAAAGAATTATCCTTGTTTATGGAGCCTATGGGTGGCATCAATTTTTTAAATGAGACTAATCAAGCGCTTATTGGTTATTACGTTGATGACGAGGGTTATGTTAATTTTCCTTATCTTGGACGGATAAGTGTTGGTGGACGAACAGTAAAGGATGCTCAACAACAAGTTAAAGAATCTGCAAGAAAAATTTTAGGTGATAGAATAAGGGTTGAAGTAAAACTTATCAATAATTACGTAAATGTTTTAGGTGAAGTGAAGAAAGAGGGTATTTATAATATGACAAAAAATCGCATTACCATTTATGAGGCACTTACTTTAGCAGGAGGTTTAACTGATTTTGCTAGAAGGCAGGAAGTGAAAGTTTTTCGAACAGTAGATGGAAAACAAAAAGTTTATCTGGTTGATGTAACAAGTGGTAATCTCATTGGTCAAAATATGTTTTATGTTTTTCCAAACGATGTGATTTATGTTGAACCTATGCGGGCAAAATCAATAGGGATCACACCAACTTTTTCCTTGACATTGTTTACGACCCTTTTAACAACTACTCTCACTATTCTGCTACTGGTCCAGCAATTCGGTGCTCTTAATTAGATAAAATGGGAAAGACGGTCAATTCTGTAAAGCAAGACCTAGATGTCAAGAGGATCTTAAAAAAATATGCCAGCAATTGGTATATCTTCGTTATCGCTTTGATACTTGCTTTTGTTTTTGCTCAAAATAAAAACAAATACATAGTTCCTTTATATAGTTTAAAGACTACAGTGCTCATCGAAGATAAAAGCAACACTTCTATGTTGCAGGAAAGGGGGGTCGTTTCATCCTCTCCCACTTTTTTAAATACAAAGCTTATTGATAATCAGATTGCTCTACTCAAATCATTTGCTCAAATAAAAAGAATTGTAGAGAATTTGGACTTCATGGTTTCCTACTTTGAAGCTGGTGAATATATTGACCTTGAGATTTATAAAGATAGTCCATTTGTTGTTGGCTTTGATGATAATCATCCTCAGGTAAGGTATAAGAAGATTTACATCAAATTTCTCTCAGATTTCGAATACGAAGTTGTTTCACCAGAATCAACAAAATTAAAAGTTCCACAAAGACATATGATTGGTGATACTGTCAAGACAGCCTCATTCTGTTTTTGGGTGAACTGGAAACCCGATATAGTTGTTAATGACTTCTTACAAAAGCGCTATATATTTGTAATCAATGACTTGAATGGCATTGTTGGTCAATATATGGGTAAAACAGGCGTATATGTTGAAAGAGGAACTTCCATGCTTGTTGTTACCTCAAAAGGTTCGAATAAGAAAAAAGAGATTGATTTTCTGAATCAGTTGACAACTGAATTTCTGTTAGTGAATCTTGAGAAAAAGAATCAGATTCTCACAAATACTATTGCTTTCATCAATCAACAACTTTTAGAAGTTGGAACAGAATTGGAAGTCACCGAAAAGAGACTTGAGGATTTCAGGCAATTACATCAGTTTATGTTCATTGAAGAAAAAATTGGTGCATTGTTAAAAAATCTGGATTCTGAATCAAAAGATGCCAAAAATCTTCGTATCGACCTTCAATATTACAGGTATCTTTTTGATTATGTGAAAAATCGCGATGATATAGAGCAGGTTGTAATGCCTTCATCAATGGGTGTGAATTTACCGATGTTTAATGCTTTGGCAGGTAAACTTTCACAAAGAATTCTTGAACGCGACGCGTTGCTGTCAAACTCAACCAGAGACAATCCTTACATACAGATCATAGAATCAGACATCTTGAACATGAAAGAGAATCTTGTTGAAAGTATGCGAAGCACAATAGAAACCACCGAGCAGAAACTGGATGAAACTGAGACTCGTATGTTTAAGCTCAATGAAGAGTTTAGTGGTTTGCCTGCTATTGAGCGTGAGTATCTTTCTATTGAAAGAGATTTTAAAATCATCAATAACCTATACGATTTTTTGCTTAAACGTAAATCAGATGTTGAAATACAGCGCGCTGCAAATAGTCCTGACCATGAGGTTGTAGACCATGCTGGTGAAGCAGGAATTTCGAACGTTTCGGAAAACCCCAAATCAGCCTATATCAATGCTATCATTTGGGCAATCCTTATTCCATCAGTGTTCTTGTTCCTGATAGTTTTCTTTAATAACAGGGTGATGGCACTGGAAGATATCACCTCAAATACTGATTATCCGGTAGCAGGAAGTGTTTCCACAAATCCTTCAAAACATTTTGATGCGGTTTTGAAATCCCCTTCCAGTTATTATACAGAGCTTTTCAGGCTAATCAGGATAAAAATTAACCTTCAAACTGCAAAAGGTGAGCAGGTAGTTATGGTTACATCTTCGGTTGTAGAGGAAGGAAAAACCTTTATTGCCCTTAATCTTGCTTCGGTTTATGCATTGACAGGAAAAAAGACGCTACTGGTTGGGTTTGATATGCGCCGTTCAGATATAGGTAGTGAATTGGAACTAGATGAAAATCTGGGTATTACGCCTTGCTTATTACATCAGTTGTCTATTGAGCAGGTAGTTCAAAAAACTCCTACTAAAAATCTTGATATTCTACTTAGTGGACCGGTACCACCCAATCCTGACGAGCTGATTGAATCTCCAAAGGCTCAACTTATGTTTCAAGAGCTTAGAAAGAAGTATGATTATATTGTGATGGACACTCCTCCTATTGGATTATTTGGAGATGCCATCCTTCTTAACAAGTATTGCGACGCTACAGTCTTTGTGGTGAGGCACAACTTTACAAGGAAAAAGGAAATGGTTTCTTCACTTAATGAGGTGGAATCCAATAATTTGAAAAATGTTTTCATCTTATATAACGATGCAAAAATAACTATCAAGGATCGAAATATCATTGTATATGGCGAGCAAGCACCAAAGCGATTCTTCATAGTACGCTGGGCATTAAGTATACGTAGGATAATCATTGACACATTAAGAAAACTTTAAAATAAATAATTCATTATGAGCAAAGTCGCATTGATTACCGGGGTAACAGGCCAGGATGGCGCATACCTGTCAGAGTATTTATTGAAAAAAGGTTATGTGGTACATGGTATTAAACGAAGAGCTTCCATGTTCAATACCGATCGTATTGACCACCTTTATCAGGATCCATTCCTCGATTCAAAAAATTTCACGCTTCATTATGGTGATATGACAGATTCAACCAATTTAATTCGTGTTGTTCAAGAAACCCAACCGGATGAAATTTATAATCTTGCTGCTATGTCACATGTTAAAGTGAGTTTTGATACAGCTGAATACACTGGAAATGCTGATGCTCTTGGTGCATTGCGTTTGCTTGAAGCCGTAAGGTTACTAAAAATGACGGAAAAAACTAGGATATATCAGGCTTCCACATCTGAGTTGTACGGGCTCGTTCAGGAAGTGCCTCAAAGTGAAAAAACTCCTTTTTATCCGAGGTCTCCTTACGCAGTTGCCAAGCTTTATGCTTACTGGATCATGGTTAACTATCGTGAAGCATACAATATGTTTGCCTGTAATGGTATTCTTTTCAATCATGAATCACCTGTAAGAGGCGAAACCTTTGTAACAAGAAAAATCACACGCGCTGTCGCGAAGATTGCTCTTGGAATGGAAAATACCCTGCACTTAGGTAATCTCTCGGCCCGTCGTGACTGGGGTCATGCAAAGGATTATATCAAAGCTATGTACCTGATTCTTCAGCAGGAAACGCCTGATGATTATGTAATTGCAACAGGTGTTACTACGGAAGTTAGAGAGTTTATCCGAATGGCTTTTAACGAAGTGGGTATTGAAATTGAATTTCAGGGTGAAGGTGTGGATGAAATTGGTGTTGTTGTAAAATGCGAACACAAAGAATTTCATGTAGAACCCGGTTCAATAGTAGTTCGAGTTGATCCTCGCTATTTCAGACCAACCGAAGTTGAGTTACTGATTGGTGACCCAACCAAGGCAAATACAAAACTTGGCTGGTATCCTGAATATGATCTCAAAGCATTGGTACATGATATGATGATATCTGATGTTAAACTGATGCAGAAAGATAAATATTTGAAAGACGGAGGCTTCGAAATAAAGAACTACTATGAATAGAGAAGAAAAAGTTTTTGTTGCCGGCTCGACCGGTATGGTTGGGAGTGCCATTATCAGAAAACTGGTTGACCTTGGATATACTTCCATAATCGGCACATATAGAAACCGTAAACCAACATTTGAACATCAGGCAGTCAGCTATTATTCTCTGGATTTGATGAATAATCTTGAAGTGGCGGCATTTTATATGGAGCAAAAACCCGTCTATGTTTTTGATGCTGCGGCAAAAGTGGGAGGTATCGTAGCCAATAACCTCTACAGGGCACAGTTTCTGTATGAAAATCTTGTGATACAGAACAATATCATCCATCATGCCTATATTTCAGGGGTTAAAAAATTACTTTTTCTGGGCAGTAGTTGTATTTATCCAAAGATGGCACCTCAGCCAATTAAGGAATCATACCTGTTAACCAACACTTTGGAATATACCAATGAACCCTATGCTATAGCTAAAATTGCAGGTCTCAAAATGTGTGAGAATTACAATCTTCAGTATGGAACCAATTTCATTGCGGCCATGCCAACCAATTTATATGGACCTGAAGATAATTATGATTTGCAAAACTCACATGTTTTGCCAGCACTGATCAGGAAGTTTCATGAAGCAAAATTGAATGGAAAATCAGATGTAACTATCTGGGGAACAGGTTCTCCGTTGCGTGAATTTATGCATGTCGATGACCTGGCTGCAGCCTCAGTTTACCTTATGGAATATTACAATGAAAACCAGTTTGTCAATATCGGTTGGGGAAAAGACATTTCGATTAAAGACCTAGCTTTTCTTGTCAAAGAAATTGTTGGTTTTAAAGGTGAGTTGGTTTTTGATGTTTCAAAACCGGATGGAACACCTCGCAAACTACTAGATGTTAGTTTGTTAACATCAATAGGTTTTGTGCCTCAAATTTCGCTTAGAGAGGGTATTGCTGATGCTTACAAGGATTTTTTACTAAAGTACTCATAGAACCAATGCTAAATTATTGAACTTATGAATGATAAAACAATAAGTCAGCAAGAGGACTGGAGCATGGTGCTCAAGCCCAAGAAAAGCCTCTTTGAAATAAATCTAATTGAGTTATGGCAATATAGAGATTTGATTTTGATGTTTGTTAAACGCGATTTCGTTGCCAAATTCAAACAAACAATTTTAGGACCTCTATGGTTTATAATACAACCATTGCTTACAACCTTAATGTTTGTGGTTGTATTTGGAAATATTGCAGGCATCCCAACAGATGGAATTCCAAAAGTTTTGTTCTATATGACAGGTATCGTAGGTTGGAATTATTTCTCTACTTGTCTGAATGATACCTCTCAAACCTTTATTAAGAACGCTAGTATATTTGGTAAAGTATATTTTCCGCGTTTGGCTATGCCTTTATCCATAGTGATTTCAAATCTGGTAAGTTTTGTTATTCAATTTATTTTCCTTCTGGCTTTTCTGGTTTATTTTATCCTGAAAGGTTCTGATGTGATGCCCGGAATCGAAGTATTAATTATACCATTCCTCGTATTGCTTATTGCAGGACTAGGATTAGGATTTGGAATTATAATCTCTTCATTAACAACTAAATATCGAGATCTTGTACATTTGGTAACTTTTGGAGTAACCCTTTGGATGTATGCCACACCTATCATTTATCCGATGTCAGGTATTCCAGAGAAATATAAGGCATATGTTATGGCCAATCCAATGACTCCTATCGTTGAAACATTCAAGACTGCTTTATTGGGAGTTGGAGAGGTCAATTATATGAGCTTGCTTTACAGCTTCGTCTTTACAATAGTATTACTTGCTGTTGGCATATTGATATTCAATAAGGTTGAAAGAACCTTTATGGACACTGTCTAGTATTCTCTTTCAGGCATTTTTTAATATTTTAATCTTCGCTTATGTCAGATACAGTTATAAAATTTGAAGATGTTTCCAAGCAATACCGTTTGGGTGTTGTTGGTACAGGGACTTTAAGCCATGATCTTAACCGATTCATTGCCAAAATTAGAGGAAAGGAAGACCCATCAAGAAAAGTTGGGGTGGCTAATCGACTGGATGTTAGGGATGGAGATTTCGTCTGGGCTTTAAGAAATGTAAGTTTCTCCTTAAATGATGGTGAAGTACTTGGAGTAGTGGGCAAAAATGGAGCTGGTAAGTCAACTTTGCTCAAATTGCTTTCAAGAGTTACGGCACCAACCACTGGTCAAATCAAAGTTAAAGGTCGCATCGCAAGCCTTCTTGAAGTTGGAACAGGTTTCCATCCGGAATTGACAGGAAAGGAAAACATTTATTTAAATGGCGCAATCCTTGGGATGACTCAGCGGGAAATTAAATCCAAATTTGACGAAATTGTTGAGTTTTCCGGTATTAGCAAATATGTCGATACTCCCGTAAAGCGTTATTCTTCAGGGATGTACGTAAGACTTGCATTTGCCGTCGCTGCGCATCTTGAGCCTGAAATATTGATTGTCGATGAGGTGTTGGCTGTTGGAGATGCTGAGTTTCAGAAGAAAGCCATTGGAAAAATGCAGTCAGTCTCAAAAAGCGGACGTACTGTTCTGTTTGTCAGCCACAACTTAACAGCCGTAGAACAGCTATGCAGCAAAGGAATTCTGTTGCAAAATGGCATGTTAAAAATGGAAGGATCAATTCACGACATTACTTCTGCTTATAAAAAGTCCTCAGTCAATGAAAACGAACTGAAGCGCAGCGGAACAAGGTTGGTCGAAATCAAAAAATATGAGATGACCAACATTCTTGGGCAAACAATTGATGAGTTATTTTTGGGAGAAAGCTTCAAGGTAAACGTTTCATTTGCAGCCAAAGACATAACAGATTATACCGATTTAACACTTGATATCCGTAATGATTCCAACGAATTTATCGGTCATATCACCAATGCTGATGATGCTTTTGAAATTAAAAATCTGCAAAAGGATGCACTTCGAAAGGTAACAGTCGAAGTTAAAGATATGTCATTTGCCCCGGGAACATATTATATATCACTATGGCTAGGGAATAAATACGGAACATTCGATTATATTGAGAATTGCATCCGTTTTACAATAAAGCAAGGAGACTCTTTTATTAAAAGGCCGTTCCCTTTTGACAAACGTGCAAAAACTGTATTGAAATCAAACTGGATAACCGAATAATCTCTTAATCATGGAAAATCAACCTTTGGTAAGTGTGCTAATGCCGGTTTATAATGGACGTGATTATCTAAGGCCTGCTATTGAAAGCGTTCTGAACCAGTCATTTGTTGATTTTGAACTACTCATCATTAATGATGGTTCAAAGGATGATTCCCAGGAAATCATTGAATCGTATAATGACCCAAGGATAGTTGCCATAAAACAGGAAAATCAAGGAGTGGCGCGTTCACTCAACAATGGTTTAAAAATTGCGAAAGGCAAGTACATTCGTCGCCATGACGCTGATGATATTTCAACTACTGACAGCCTAAAAATTCAGGTAGATTTTTTAGAATCTAACCCTGAATATGTTATGGTATGTAACCAGCAGGCATTCATGACTTTAAATGGAAAAGTTGCATTGAAATACCGTGTTCCAAACACTAAGTTCTTTGAAGGAAAAAAGATAAAGGACTTAAGTTTTGATGATTTTGCTGTCGACCGATCAAGCCCAGTGGTACATGGGACAGCCTGCTTCAGGCGTAAAGAAGTTCTGGAACTTGGTTGCTATCGCACCGAGTTCATCGTTTCAGAAGACAATGACCTGTGGCTGCGATTGTTGGAGAAGTATAAAATAGCTGTTATGAATGTCTGCACGTATTATATGCGTATTCACCCGGGATCAGCAACCCATCGACATGCCAATAAAATTCAGCACTTCAGGAATTTGCTGGTTGATTACTCCAAACAAAGACGTTTAACAGGTACTGATCCAATTATGCGTGGAGAAAAAGTTCCACCACCACCTCCAGAGAAAATCGAAAAAATTGTCAACACCCCTGCAAAAGGTAAGTTTTTCCGCGAAGACCTTCGGTATATGTTCGGATTAGTCACCGATGCGGGTGATAGGGCAGTGAGGAATAAATTGGCGAAAGAGATTTTAATAGACGGCTGGAAGGATTTTCGTACATATAAATTATTGCTTTTCCCAATACTTGGCGATGGCTTAGTGGCAAAAGGGGTAGCACTTAAAAAGTTATTCAAGTAGTTCAGGTTCTTGATATTGTGTATTACATTTCCAATGGAAGAAAAACCACTTATCTCGATTCTTATTCCAAACTATAACAGGGGAGGTCTTATGGCTGAAACATTGCGTTCGGTTGCTGACCAAACATATGATAATTGGGAAGCTATCATCGTTGATGATGGTTCACAAGATGAAAGCGAGGATGTTGCAATGGATTTTGCTGCAGCTGATAACAGATTTTCGTTTCATAAAAGAGAAAGACTACCATCTGGTGCTCCAACCTGTAGAAACATAGCCTTGGAATTATCGCATGGTGATTTTGTAATTTTTCTTGATTCCGACGACTTATTAGCCCCTCACTGTCTTACTCAAAGGATCGAAACAGCGATTAAATTTGCAGAATATGACTATTGGGTTTTTCCGATGTTAATGTTCAAAGGGCAAAAAGAGAATGCCAATACACTCTGGAACAAATCTAATGGAAGAGACGAATTATTGCGCTTTCTTGAACTAGATGCTGTTTGGCAAACATCAGGACCCTTATGGAGGAAAAAATCTGTACAGTTAATCGGAGGATTTTCAGAAGGATTGGCATGCTGGCAGGATGTGGATATCCACCTAAAAGCTTTGATTCAAAAATTGAAATACATTGTTTTTGATGATTTAAAACCAGATATTTATTACAGAATACATGAAACCGGAAGCATAAGCCAGGGAGAAATCAATAGTCCAATAAAGATGAAAAGCCGGAAAGATATTTTTATCAAACACGCACAGACACTTTGTAAGTTGTCAAATGCTGCTGAAGTTAGAAATAGTTTGGCAAAATTAGGATCAAATGTCACTTTTGGAGCTATTAAAGTTTTAAATTACAAGATTGCCAATGAATGTCTTAGGTTCGGTAATCATCTTGGTATCTTTAATAATGCTTTCATTTTTGAAGCTAGATTACTCCAAATTATGTTTGCATTGCGCATGAACAGAATGGGAGTTCTTAACCAAATGATGCAAAAAAAACTCAGCAGACACAGAGTAGTTTCTTCAATCGGGATAACACAGTATGTCACCTAAAATGAGTACAATGAATAAAGTCAATTCAATTGAATATTCTGTAGTGATTCCAGTAAAAAATGGTGTTGATACACTCGAATCTTGTTTGAATGGAATTTTTAATCAATCAGTTCGAGACAGGATGGAAGTGATTATTATTGATTCTGGTTCAACAGATGGAACTCTTGAGTTATTGAAAAAATATCCTGTCCGAATTCATCATTTGCCACCCAAGGAGTTCAATCATGGCGAAACACGGAACCTGGGAGTAAAGCTTTCTCAAGGTGAATTTATTATGATGACTGTGCAGGATGCCACACCTATTGATCAGCTTTGGCTTGAAACCATGCGGAGTCATTTTGATGATCCTGAAGTCGCCGGAGTTTGTGGTCAACAGGTTGTTGTAAAAGACAGGACCAAAAATCCACTTCAATGGTTTAAACCAGCTTCTGAAGCGCTGCCTTTTTCCTTCCAATTCAAAGATAAACAGCATTTTATAAGTCTTAGCGGAAAAGAGCAGCACAGCTATTGTAACTGGGATGATGTTAATGCAATGTATAGAAAATCCATCAAGGAGAAATTACCTTTCAGGAAGTTGATGTTTTCAGAAGATACTTTATGGGCCAAAGATGCCCTTGAAGCAGGTTACAAAATTGTTTATGATTATCGGGCAAGAGTGAATCATTACCACCATCAGAATTATACGTTCTACTTTAAAAGGAACTATATTATTCTTTATCAGAACTATAAGTTTTATAACTATATCAAATATCCAAAGAACCCTTTTGTGAAAACGGCCGAAATTAAATTACGACTGTTACGAATGCATGAATTGAGCTTGGCTGAGAAATGGAAATGGATGTGGTATAACCTCAATTTGCTAAGAGCAGCCTGGGTTGCGGTTTTATTATTTGACTATCATGCCAGGTTTAAAGGAATTGAAGGGGTTGAAGCTTCACAAAAACATTATGTTGGATTTCCTCCACAGGGTGTTCAGGCAAAAAAACAATAAAAGAATGTACAATGGAAAATAATCCTAAACCACTCGTAAGTGTTTTGATGACCACTTACAACCGTGAAAAGTATCTCGCTCAGGCTATTGAAAGCGTTCTGGCTTCTACTTATGCTCATTTTGAACTCCTTGTGGTTGATGACCAGTCGAAGGACCGAAGTCTTGAGATTGCTAGAAATTATCAGGCTAAGGATGAAAGGGTTAAATCAATTCTTAATGAAAAGAATTTGGGTGATTATCCCAATCGTAACAAAGCTGCGAGTTTGGCAAAAGGCAAATACATCAAATATGTTGACGCCGACGACATGATTTATCCCAAAGGCCTGGAAGTGTTGGTGGAAGGTATGGAAATGTTTCCCGAAGCAGGCTTTGGTCTTTCTTCGCTTCCACAAGACAAGACAAAGATGTATCCTTTTTTGCTCAGTCCATCTGAAGCCTACTACCGTCATTATTTTCAGCAGCAATTGTTCCACAAAGCGCCATTGTCGGCAATCATTCGCAAAGAGGCTTTTGATGCTGTTGGCGGATTCAGCGGACGTCGGTATTTGGGTGATTTTGAGATGTGGCATATGCTGGCAGCCCGATTCCCGGTTGTTTTGATGCAGCAAGGAGTGGTTTGGTACCGCGAGCACGAAGAACAGGAAATGCAGCACAACCGAACCGATTATACGGTTCCTTTCAAATACATCAAATGCTCAGAAGAGATGTTGCAAAAATCAGAATGCCCACTTGATAAATCTCTCAGAGACAAAGCAATCGAGAAAGTACGCTGGAATCAAGCGAGATACATTCTTGGAGTTGGAAAAAATCAAAGCCTGAAAGTCATGCGTACACTAAAAAAAGAATCAGGAATGGGTTATGGTGAAATTCTGAGCCGGGTTATGTCAAAGCCAAAATAGCATTGTACAAGAAATTGAACACAATATAACTTCAAGTTTATGCAGATCACGTCCGACAAAATCAATGACATTTTAGGCAATCCACTGAAAATTATTGTGTGGGCGATTACCCGAATGCCCTATTTTCGTTTTATCAGGGACACACAATCTCAGAATGACCGTTACACATTTTCACGATGGTACAAACAGAAAGTACTGGGATACAATAAGGAAGCATATTGGCCTACGCATTTTACAAGTAGAATTCTAGGAGCACAAAATATTTTAGTTGGCATTGGAACAAATCCAGGTTTCATCCCAGGTTGTTACATTCAAGGATCAGGAAAGTTGTCTTTTGGGGATTATACCTTTATCGCTCAAAATGTCGGCATTTTAAGTGGTGGACATGAAATCTACGATCATATGAAGCAGTTTTCAAGTGAAACCAAAATCGGGAGTTATTGTTGGATAGGAATGAATTCGATGATATTACCAGGTGTAGAGCTTGGCGACTTCACTGTAGTAGGGGCTGGTTCTGTAGTAACAAAATCTTTTCCTGAAGGAAATTGTGTTATTGCAGGCAATCCGGCAAGAATGATTAAAAAGCTTGATCCTGAGAAATTGGTAAAGCTCGACTACAAAAGCAAATACAGGGGTTATATTCGAGCTGAAAAATTCGAGATCTATCGAAAAAAACACCTTAAAGTATAATATCAATATAAATGTCAACACCTTCTGAACCATTGGTTTCCATCGTGATTCCAGCATATAATGCAGAACGTTTCATAATTGAAACTCTTGATTCTGTAGTGAATCAAACGTGGCAAAACATCGAAGCATTTGTGATCGACGATGGCTCAAAAGATCGCACTGTTGAATTGGCAAAAGTATTTGAATCGGACAGAATTCATGTATTAGAGCAGAATAACAGCGGAGCTTGTGTTGCTCGTAATAAGGGTCTAAACCTTAGTAAAGGAAAGTATGTGCAGTTTCTGGATGCTGATGATGTGTTGAGTTATGATAAAATATCAGCACAAGTAGCTGTACTTGAAGCAAATGAAAATTATCTTGCCGTAAGTCCAACTGTGCATTTCATGGACGGTGAAGATTACAAAAGGATGTCACCACGTGAGGAAAAGGCATGGATTTTTGATAATGATGATCCTGTTGATTTTTTAGTTCGCTTATATGGAGGCTATGGTGAAAGATGGATGGTGCAAACAAGTGCCTGGTTAACACCCATGTCAATTGCACAAAAAATTGGCCCATGGGACGAACGACTGCTTCTTGATCAGGATGGGGATTACTTTGCACGTGCTGTATTGGCTTCAAAAGGAATCAGGACGAGTGGTGGAATCAATTATTATAGACGTTTTATTGGTGGTGGAAATATTTCTGCCAAATACAACAAACGTGAAAACCTCGAAAGTGCCCTGCTTGCCCTCAATAACAAAGCTGGTCAGTTGCTAAAATATACCAACTCAATACAGTACCGTCAGGCAATCAGCACTTTGTATCAGGAAATTGCGGTTAATGCTTATCCTATGTTCCCTGAAATTGTTGAACGATGTGAAGTAAAAGTCAGGGAATCAGGTATAAAACCCGCTCTTCCTGTGTTGGGTGGGCAACTTATCGAAACCACAAAACGGCTATTTGGCTGGAAAACAGCAAAGCAGCTTAGAATGTTTGTGCATTCACTGACAAATAAACATTGAAATGACAAAAAAAATTTGCATTCTCACACAAAGCCATCTTTGCCGCAATCCACGCGTTGTCAAAGAAGCAAATGCTTTTGCCAAGGCCGGATATCAGGTGACAATTCTAACCACTTTCACCTATGCTGATCTGCTCGAAGAAGACCAGAAATTAATCGATACCGCTAAGATTTCCTATAAAGGTATTATCAACATGATTCCTGGCCAGGCATCAAATTGGTATAGATTGAAAGAAAGAATCAAAAGAAGGATAGCCGGGGAGTTAATTGGTAGGTTCAAATTGGAAAACGTACATGCTTTGGGCTACGACTTCAACAAAAACCTTCGGGCAGCAATCCGTGAAAAAGCTGACCTTTACACTTGTCATCAGGAGGTAAGCACTGTGATTGGCTGCAAGTTAATTCACAAAGGTTTTAAAGTTGCGTTTGATTTCGAAGACTGGTATTCTCACGACTTACTTCCGGAAGCCAACAGGACGCGTCCTATCCGTTTGCTTGAAAAATCAGAGCGTTTTGCACTTCAGCATGCAGCACTCAGTTATACAACTTCGGAAAGTCTTTCTGCTGCCTTGGCTGTTTTTGCTAAGAGCAATTTGCCAAAAGTACTTCACAACGTATTCCCATTGTCAGAAAGAAATCTGATGGATGGAAAATTTGTTGATCGTCAATCCTTTGATTTGCCTTCAATACATTGGTATTCTCAGACAATTGGTCCAGGACGTGGTCTGGAATTCCTTGTTGATGCTCTGTCAGCCCTCGACAAACCTGTTCAACTTCATCTTAGAGGAAATTTATTCGGAGAATTTAAAGAAACATTAACGCAACTTTTTCCCTACAATAAAGGTCATCAACTTCATTTTCATAAACTCGTACCTCATTTTGAACTTTTATCCCGTATTGCCGAGCACGATATTGGACTCGCTGTCGAAGAGTATGTACCAGACAGTCGTAACCTGACTATTACGAATAAAATTCTTCAGTATTTGTTAGCAGGTATTGTTGTTGTTGCCACTGATACCGCCGGACAGAAAGAAGTTGCCTCTTTGAGCCCGGCAGTGTTTCTTTTTCGAAACAAGGACAAATCGAGTTTGATTGAAACGTTGAATGAATTATTATTTGATTTGGATAAGTTGCAGATAAATAAAGATTTAGCCTTGAAGAGTGCTCAGGAAGTATTTTGTTGGGAAAAACAAGAAGCTCAACTTATTAAATGGGTTAGTGAAATCATTTAGAAGTTTGTTATGAAAAAAGTATTGGTAATTTCACCCAACTTTCCGCCAATCAATGCTGCAGATATGCACCGGATCAGGCAGAGTTTATTATATTTCAGTGATTTTGGTTGGGAAGCAACAGTAGTAGCTATTGAACCTCGATACATTGAAATGAGCGAAGACCCACTCTTACTCGAAACCTTGCCAAAGGAAGCAAAGATTATACGCATCAAGGCTTTTGAGGCTAAAACTACAAGAAAGTTTGGGCTTGGGAATTCAGGATATCGCTCCATGTGGCAGTATTATACTGCTGGAAGCAAGCTTCTTAGGAATAATCAATTTGACTTGGTATATTTTTCTACAACGGCATTTCCAGTTATGGTTTTAGGTCGGATTTGGAAAAAAAAGTTCAAGGTTCCATATATAATTGATATGCAGGATCCCTGGCGAAACGATTTTTATATAGACAAACCCAAAAGTGAACGACCGCCGAAATTTTGGATGGCATACCATATGGACAAGTATTTGGAGGCCTTTGCAATGAAAAAGGTTGATGGTATCGTTTCTGTATCAGCAGGTTATCCGAAAATGCTCATGGAACGTTATAGCAATATCCGGCCTGAGGATTGCACAGTTATTCCTTTTGGAGGTGCAAGTATCGACTTTGAAGTACTTGATAAAGTCAGTATTCCAAATAAAATTTTCGCTTTAGACGATGGAAAAATCCACTTGGTTTATATAGGCAGAGGAGGGCATGATATGCAATTGGCGTTAAGTGCCATCTTTGCCGGTCTAGCTCAAGGAGTGAAAGAAAATCCTTCACTTTTTGAACGATTGATGCTTTATTTTATTGGGACTAGCTATGCTGCAGATGGTCTTGGTACGAAAACTGTTGAGCCTATTGCTCAAAAATACGGAGTTGACTCACAAGTGGTTGAAATTACTGACAGGCTTCCGTATTTTGAAGCGATGCGGGTATTGAAAGATGCTGATTTGCTTTTAATACCGGGATCAACAGATACCAACTATACAGCCTCGAAACTTTATCCCTACATTCTTGCTAAACGACCGCTTATTGCGGTATTCAATAAAAGTAGCAGCGTGGTGGAAATATTGAAAGAAACTAATGCGGGCCGCTTTGTCAGTTTTATCAATGAGGATGATCCTTTACTATTAGGAGAAAGATTTTTAACCACCTTGAAGGAGGAACTTGCCAAACTTCCTTATGTACCTGATACTAACTGGGATGCATTTGAGCCCTACTCAGCCAGAGAGGCAACCCGAAAACAAGTGCTTTTCTTTGAAAAAATCCTTAACAAATGAAAAAGAAACGCTTAGCTATTATTTCATCCCATCCGATTCAATACAATGCGCCTATGTTTGCCTTGCTGGCAAAATCGAAATTAATTGAGCCAAAAGTGTTTTATACCTGGAGCCAGAGCAATGAAAAATTGTTTGACAAGGATTTTGGTAAGGAAATCAAGTGGGATATTCC
>CAZVKW010000070.1:0-15947 GCA_964627945.1 uncultured Lentimicrobiaceae bacterium | reverse complement strand
ATTGAAATCCTGCAAAAAGGTGGTAATGCAGTAGATGCAGCAATTGCAGCAAATGCAGTGGCTGGATTAACCCAACCTTATGCGGGCGGCATAGGTGGTGATCTTGTTGCTTTGATTTATATGGCTTCAAGCCGCGAAATAATTGGTTTAAATGCGACTGGCAGAAGTCCTGAAAATGCTGGAATTGAGAAATTGAAAGCGAAAAATATTCAAAAAATTGAAGATAATAGTCCGCTCTCGATTACAGTTCCTGGATGTGTGGATGGCTGGCATGAAATGCACCAGAAATTTGGCCGACTACCTGAAAACGAGATTATGGCTAAAGCGAGCCAATTGGCTCAGAATGGTTTTATTCCTGATACGTCTTTTTATGAGAGAATTGAATCTGAATATCAGCGGCTTGAGGAATCTAAATCCTTTACAAACTTATATCTTCCAAATGGTGAGTTTCCAAAAAAAGGTGAAATTTTTGTAAATCAACATCTTGCAAGTACTTATAAATATCTGGCGAACAATGGTTTCCGAAGTTTTTATGAGGGTGAAATGGCCCAAACAATCGCTAAATCGGTTGAGAATGCAGGTGGATTGTTAACAGTTCAGGATTTGAGAAATCACCAGAGTGAATGGGTTGAACCCATCAATGTGTATTACGATGATTTTCAGGTATTTCAATTACCTCCAAATAATCTGGGAATTCAATTGCTCGAGATGCTTATGCTCTATTATGAGTATAGTGTTTTATATGGAGAGCAAAGCGACAGTCGCTATTTTCATGCATTAATTGAACTTAAAAAGCTTGCTTCGCAGGATTCAGAGCAGTTTATTGCTGATCCAACCTTTAATAATTTTAAACCTGAAAGAATTTTGAGTCCGGAATTTGCCATTCAACGTTTACAGGCATTTGATACGGTTAAAGCACAAATTGTGAATTCGAAACTAATGAATAATGAGAAACATACGATTTCTGTTATTGTTGCTGATGCCGAAGGAAATCTGGTAGTACTATCACAAAATAATTATCATGGAATGGGATCAGGTTTGGTTCCGGACAGTTTGGGTTTTGTTTTACAAAATCGGGCATCTGCCTTTTCGATGCGTAAAACCGATGCAAATTTTTTCGGTCCGTCGCGAAGACCTGCCACCACATTTCTGCCTTCAATAGTTCTTCGGAAAGGTGAACCATACATTTGTATGAACCTGTCCGACAATCAGTTGGGCGCGCTTGCTGAGATTCAGATTTTATTAAATATCGCTGACCGAAAGATGAATCCACAAAAAGCTGTGTCGAATACCATGATTTATCATAGTCAATTATCTGATAACCAAAGTGAATCCACAAAAGTTGGCTGGACAAGTATTGAGAAAGGATTGGATTATCAAACCGTGAGAGAGATCATTTCACTCGGACAAAGAATCAAACTTAGTTCTGAACCCATCGAAGGTATTCAGATGCTTATGATACGTACTGGAAATGAGAGATTTACAGGAATTTCCCGAACGCTTCAAAAAGGATTTTCGTTAGGATATTAGGTGCATCTCTGATCATAAACATTCGAATCAAAAATGCCTTACCTTTATTCCGGAAATTTTCTCGGTAAACGATGTACGTTTTACAATCTGATTTTTATCAGGCACTATCCAATCTGGAAGAAAAAAGTGGACCTGTTGCAATAGGAGGCATCCTAAATCCTGAATCATTAATCCGCTTTTATGCATTGGGTATATTCCCATGGAACAATGAAGGAGAACATTTGATGTGGTATTCGCCGGATCCGAGAATGGTTGTTAGACCTGTTGATGTAAGGATTTCGAAAAACCTTCATAAAGTCATTCATAATCAAATATTTGAATGCAAGTTTGATCATGACTTTGAATCTGTAATTGATCATTGTGCGAACGTAAAACGCAAAGAAGGAAATGGAACCTGGATAACCAAAGACATCAGAAAATCGTTTATTGAGCTACACCAACGTGGATTGGTCCATTCCGTTGAGACATACAGAAACGCGCAATTGGTCGGTGGTTTATACGGACTTTCACTTGGAAGAGTATTTTTCGGAGAATCAATGTTTCATCTTGAACCGGATGCTTCTAAAGTTGCTTTTTATAATTTAGTTAATTTCCTGATTAATAACGATTTCGATCTTATCGATGCACAACAGGAAACACCCTATCTGGCAAGTTTCGGAGCAAAAGCAATTCCAAGAAAAGATTTTCTGGAAATTCTGGAACCATCCATTCAGAAAACCACATTAAAAGGCAGGTGGGGTGGAAATTTCGAAGAAATAAAAATGATAGAAATCATTAACAAAGAAAATACAAATGAATGAACATGAGTTATTTATGAACCAGGCGATCAAAATTGCCAGTGATAATATTCATACAGGTAATGGAGGTCCTTTTGGTGCTGTAATTGTAAAAAATGGTAAAATCATCGGTCGGGGAGCTAATTCCGTTACTTCAAATAATGACCCAACTGCCCATGCCGAAGTTATGGCCATAAGAGATGCATGTAAAAACCTGCAATCGTTTCAACTAGATGATTGTGAGTTATATACAAGTTGTGAACCTTGTCCGATGTGTCTTGGTGCGATCTATTGGGCTCGTCCAAAACGGATTTACTTTGCTGCGACACGCGAAATGGCTGCTGATGCTGGTTTCGATGACTCCTATATTTACAACCAGATTCCATTACCACTGCATCAACGCGATATTCCTACATTTGGAATTCAAAGCGCAGAAGCAAAAGCTGTTTTTGAAGAATGGATTCAATCTGAGAATAAAGTACCATATTGATAATTAATTATAAATCAATTATTTAAAGCTTATGTTAAAACGAATCTTCATCAGTATAACTTTATTCCTGACTGCAGTACAGTTAATTGGTCAAATTGATCAATCAAGAATTGACAGTCTGGAACAGTATTATCAAAAAGCGCTATCCGACTGGAATGTCCCAGGAATGGCAGTGGCGATTGTAACAAAAGATAAAGTATTGTTTTCGAAAGGATTTGGTATCGCAGATATTGAAACTCGTGAAGCTGTGGATGATAATACTTTATTCGCTCTTGCAAGCAATACCAAAGCCTTTACTGCCACCGCTTTAGCTATGCTTGTTGATGAAGGTAAAATCAATTGGGATGATAAGGTCACCAGATATTTACCCTGGTTTAAATTATACGATCCATTTGTCACTGAATCATTTACAATCAGAGATTTACTATGTCACAGGAGTGGTTTGGAGACATTTTCAGGCGATCTGCTGTGGTATGGAAGTACATTTTCGCGCCAGGAAGTGGTCAGTAAAGCGCAATTTTTGCAGCCAAAATATGGTTTCAGAGAGCATTTTGGATATTCCAATATCATGCTTATCGCTGCCGGCGAGATTATTCCGGCTGTTACAGGGATGAGTTGGGATGATTTTGTTGCAAGCCGGATTCTGAAACCACTTGGAATGAATCGGTCAATACTGCATGTAAGTGAATTGCCAGCTAATCAAAATGTTGCGGCTCCTCATGTGTATGTTCAAGGACAACTTAAGAAAATTCCATGGCTCGACTGGGATAATATGGGACCAGCCGGCGCATTGATCTCAAGTGCTCATGATATGGCTAAATGGTTGCAATTCAATCTGAACAATGGAATAGCCGGACAAGATACCTTAATGAATCAGAGAAGATTATTTGAACTTCAAAGTCCGAACACCCTGATTCAGGTTTCGGAAGGTTCAAAAGCAGCCTTTCCATCAACACATTTTAAGGCATACGGACTTGGTTGGAGTCTGATGGATTATCTGGGCCGTAAAGTAGTTTCTCATAATGGTGGTTACGATGGAATGATCTCACAAACAGTATTAATTCCGGAGGAAAATATTGGATTTGTGATAATTACAAATTCATTATCAAGTCTTTACTATCCCTTGATGTACAAAACACTTGACGTACTTCTCAATAATCCGGAGCAAAAAGACTGGAGTAAACAGATCTTATCCAGAATAAAGTTTGGTGAAGAAGCATCGGCAAAAAAGCTGATCGAAATGGAAGAAAGTAGAAATAAAAAGTCTAAACCAAGTCTTTCAATAGATTCATATACAGGATATTACGGTTGTGAGATGTATGATACAGTAAAGGTATATAAAGTGAAAGATCAGTTGTATGTTCAATATGCTCATACACCTGGATTATTGGGAGAATTAAACCACTGGCAATATGATACTTATACGATTGAATTTAAAGCATTCCCTTCACTACCGAAAGGATTTGCCACATTCAAAATCAACTGGGAAGGCAATGTAGAAGAACTTGAGATTTTTGTGGATAATCCGGATTTTGATTTTACAGAATTCAAACTCAGAAAATTGAATTAAACAATTCGTGAATTTGTTTGTTTATAAAATAAAAAATATGAAAGCAAAAGTAATGTTATTGATTATCACTGTATTAATATCAGTTAGTGGAATTGCACAAAGCAGTTTCTACGATTTCGTAGTAAAAGATATCGATGGAAAAGATTTTTCACTGGCTTCAATCAAAGGAAAAAAAGTGATGGTGGTGAATGTAGCCTCCAAATGTGGTTTGACCCCACAGTATGAAAAGCTGGAAGCTTTATATAAAAAATATGGTGGAGACAAATTCGTAATCATCGGATTTCCGGCAAATAATTTCCTGAGTCAGGAGCCAGGTACAGATGCTGAAATCAAGACTTTTTGCACATTGAATTATGGCGTAAGTTTCCCAATCATGTCAAAAATTTCAGTGAAAGGAAGTGATCAACATCCATTATACAAATGGCTAACAACCAAAGATTTAAATGGAGTAGAAGATTCAAATGTGCAATGGAATTTTCAGAAATTTCTGATTGATGAAAACGGAAAGCTGGTGAATGTAATTTCTCCGAAAACCGATCCGATGTCACCCGAAATTATTGAATGGCTTAATCAATAAGCTGAATAACAACTCCTATTCTTTCGTGAACGTCTCCATTAATCTGAGGCGGCATTGCGTGCAGAGATGTTTTTCCTTTTGATCAATATCTTCAACGTATGTACTTGATCTCATGACACATTGCTGATCAAGACAATGGATCAATCCGAATGTATGTCCGATTTCATGGATAATTTCCTTGATGAATCTTTCTATCATTTTATCATCATCTGCTGGAATGCCGTAAAGAGAACTATTCAGACGGTAAGAAGAAGCAATACCGTAGGTTCCGTTCAACTGTGCCTGACCAAAAATAAAAGTGAGGATCGGAATAAACAAATCGACCTGCAACAATCCAATTACTTTGGAATTGGTTTGAATATGTTGTAACATAATGGATTTGAGTATTTTATCTCCATTGTACTGTCGACGGGAAGCATCGAAATATTCACTAAGATCAATAAATGCATCCTTTTGACTAACGTTACAATGGAATTCATTCTGGACCGCGATGATTACATTCTCAATCAAAGATGGTTCAAAATACCCAAATGTAACCAAAGTTATTGTCATCGTATTCTATAATAATTACCTGAAATTCAACATAATTGATTCATTTCAAGTAAATCATCAGGATTTTAAACCATATTTCTTTATTTTATTGTATAAAGTAACACGATCCACCTTAAGTGCCTGAGCAGTGCGGGAGATGTTCCAGCTGTATTTTGTGAGTATCCTCTGAATAAAGGCTTTTTCAAATTCATCGAGACTTTCAATATTGCTATCAATCACATCTTTGCCAAAAGGCAAATCACGTGTTAAAATCTTTTTTCCGTTTCCAATAACAATTGCCCGTTCAATCATATTTTCAAGTTCTCGGATATTTCCGGGAAAAGGATAGGTAGATAGTTTTCGCAATGCTTCATTATCAACAGTAACAATCGGTCTGTTCATTTGAAGGCTGTATTTCCTGATAAAATAATCGACAAGCAAAGGAATATCTTCAAGTCGGTCGCGCAAAGGTGGAACATGGATATTCACCACATTCAAGCGATAAAAAAGATCTTCACGAAAAGTACCTTTTTCGACCATGCTTTTCAGATCGCGGTTTGTGGCACAAATTACCCGGAAATCGGATGAAATTTCTTTGTTCCCTCCTACCCTTACAAAGTTTTTCGTTTCAAGCACCCGTAAAAGTTCAACCTGCATTTTTGTAGAGATAGTCGCGATCTCATCGAGGAAAATAGTGCCGTTATCAGCCATTTCGAATCGACCTTTCCGGTTATAAACAGCTCCGGTGAATGCCCCTTTCTCGTGTCCGAACAATTCACTCTCCAGCAGACTTTCGGTTAGTGCGCCACAATGCACACTCACCATTGGATAAAATTTTCGCAAGGAATTTGAATGTATTGCTTTGGCAATCAATTCCTTACCAGTACCACTTTCGCCAGTGATAATGACAGAAGAATTGGTTGGCGCAACACTTTCTACTTCATGCAATACTTTTTTAATAGCCTCACTCCTACCGATAAAATCATCGATGTTCTGCAAAGAATCTACCCTTGTTTTTAAAGTTTCATTCTCGCGACTCAAATTGACTTGTCGGGCTGCGTTGCGTATCAGATGTGATAGATCGTCCGGATCAAATGGTTTGGTTACATAATCATACGCTCCATCTTTTAAGGCTTTTACGGCCGTATCAACAGTTGCAAAGGCAGTCATCATAATGACTATCGATGTGCTGTTCAGACTTTTAATACGTTGCAACATCTCCAGGCCATCCATTCCGGGCATTTTTATATCTGCCAGAATGATATCAATTCGGGATTTTTCCAGAATACTTAGTGCTTTTGTGGCATTTTCAGCACACAGCACCTCATAGCCATCTTCGGTAAACCACATTTGCAAAGATTCCCTGACGGAATCTTCATCATCCACTACCAGAATTGAAAGTTTATGATCCATTTTACTTTATTTATTCTCTGATTAAAGGCAAAAATACTGACATACTGGTTCCGACTCCCTGCTCCGATTGAACGGCTATCTTTCCATTATGACTCTGAATAATTCCATGCGAGATTGCTAGTCCAAGACCAATTCCACGAACTTCCTGTTTGGTTGAGAAGAAAGGTTCAAATATGTGTGGAATAACATCTGCAGCGATTCCAATGCCATTGTCAATAATCTCAAGTTTAATGAAATCGGAATCAGGATTTGAGGTTTTTAAGACAATTTCTCCATTTTCGGTAAGCGCTTCCGTGGCATTGACAATCATTCCAATGCAAGCCTGTTTAATCTGATTTGGGCTGCAATTGATTAAATCAAACTTCGCAGTATAATCTTTCGTGAATTTGATATTGGCAATTTTAACCGGATGCGACATAAGTTCAAATGTCTCATTCAGAATATCATGCAAATGCTTTGGTTCAAAATTTTCCTGATCTTTTTTCGAGAAATCGAGTAAACCTTTAACAATATCACCACATCTTTTTGTTTCTGTTTCGATAAGCTTCAGGTGTTTCTGAATAGTTTCTTTCTTTTCTTCACTCAATTCCGGATTACGTAATTGCTTCTGAACCAATTTAGTATAAACCAAAATCCCGGAAAGTGGATTATTAATCTCATGCGCAACCGAAGATGAAAGTTTACCCAATGATGCCAGTCGCTCAATGTGCATCAGCTCACTTTGAGCTGCGCCCAATTCTTCTGTTTTTTTACGTACCTTATATTCAAGCTGTTGCGACCAGTTTAACAATTCAATCTCGGCTTTTTGCAAATTGTCGAGCATTTCATTAAAAGCGTTGCCCACAAGCCGCATATCATCGAGTTGATTCGATTTCATGGTAACGCGAAACTTTCTGTCACCATTTGAAACAGCATGGCTCGCCAGTAAAAGTTCATTCAATGGAAGTTTAATTTCACGGCGGGTAAAAAATATCCAGAATGCAATCAGCAAAATAGTTGCAGATGTTGCCAGAAGATAAAATTCCATGGAAGATTTATATACTGCTTCATCCATTTCTTTCAGCGGAACTTTAATAATTAAAGACCCAAGTACTTCATCATCAGGACTATGAGCATGACATTTATTTTGAAAACAAGAACGTTCATTCAGAATTGGAGACCGTATAAGTAAATGGCGCTGTCCTTCAGAATTACTGCTCATTTTGCAATCACTCTCAGCAGTGATGATCCGGTAAGATTTTGTGGTCTTGGGAAACATCTGAGGCAAATCGGTATGACAACTCTTACAGTCAGCATTCATCAACAATAAACTATCAGATGGAAGTGATGTATACACCAGACTATCCTTAATATCATACATTGTAACATCCTCAATACCAGGTAATGTATGAATAATATCCAATGTATTTTGAAGTGCATCCTTATCATTTCCGAGCATGGAATTATACAATGCCCCTTCGACCAATGAACCCACATTGTTCCCGTTCTGAAGAATAACTGTATTCAGATATTGCTCATAAACAGACCGGAAAATAACACCAAAAGAGACGAATAGAATAACGGACATGATCGTTATGATCAGAACCACTCTGCCGTAAACTGACTTATTAAACATTCCGAATTTCAAATAAAAACCATTTCTGATTTTTTGCCCTGAACGATTATCTTCTTTTGATTCCATTGAAATCAGGTATTTGTACCTTAGATTAAAAACATCTGCAATATAAAAAAAACTGGCTAAAACCGCCAGTTTTTTTTTCGATTAAATACACAAATCAGGCAATAATCCACATCTCAATTACTAATGAATTAAGAATTAGGATTTGGTTGTAGAAATTCCTTTTGAAACTCATTCCAAACGCTTTCCGGCATTTCTTTGAGTGGGTTTTCAGCCAGTTCACCTCCATCCTGCATCACCCGTAACATAGAAGGCTCCAATGAATTATAGGAATGAAAGGTAACAAAGTCTTTAAATTTTGACCATTCTGATTTCACCCACAAATGTGCTTCATCTGCCATGGTGAAATTGGAAATTTCAGTGATCCAGGAATATGGTTCAACTTCGACAAGCCAGCCTTTTTCGTAAGGATTAAGCTGCACAATATCTGAACTATTCTGGACTAAGATATTAGTTTTTAGTATTTTACCAGTAATTGGTGCATGGATGGACAGCTTATGATCGCCAACCAGTAAACTGGCAATCTGTTCGCCTTTTGTAACTGTTTCACCTGCTTCTTTGTGGTACATAATCTCAAAACTACCCAGTAGTTTAATCAGCATTGCATTTAATCCGATACGTGCGAAACCCGATTTGTGCAGAAAAGCCCAGGTATGTTGCCTGCTGAAAACCAATCCATTCGGATGCTTCTGAATCTCATTCGGATCAGTAGTTGACTGAAGGTCGGTTGAAGCCTTTCTTTTCCTGTTTAGGAGCATCCAGAAGGGAACCAGAACAATAAAGAATGTGATAATTGCCAGATATTCAATCCCTTTGGTCGCAAAGATGTTGTGATATGTGAATCCGTTCATGATATAAAGTATTAGTGAATTTTAATTAATCTAATGATTATGCTCTGTTTGGGCCCATTTAGGTGGTTCACGTAAAACGGGCAGGCGATAGATTACCCAACGGAAAATCCAGAATTGGGTAAATAAAACAGTTAACGAAACAACAATTTCCATCCATGTTGGGACATATCGGCTTGCCATATCCCATCGAAATCCGATAATTGTTATATTCATTCGGTTGAGAATTACTCCCAGAATGGTCATTACTGCAGCAATCTGAATCAGTCTGATGTTCCGGGTTCGGTAGCTTATAAAAAACAGGATCATAGGAATCAGCACGAAACCAAGCATTTCGGTTAAAAACCAATATCCCATCGGTGTGAAAATCAAATGGTAATGCTGATTATGAATAAAAATCAGAATATGAAGGAAGAAATAAGCAAACAGCGCTCCGGTACAAATCTTGGATAATCCATGTAGGATATCGTCATGTTCTTTATGATTACGGTCTGTCAGTTGATTTGTAAAAACTTTGTAACTAATTGATCCTTCAAATATTACCATTGACAGTCCCGCAAACACGCTTGAGACCAGAAATGTGATTGGAATAAATTCGGAATACCACAATGGATGTATTTTCTCCTTTGCCATCAGATAAAGAGCGCCCAAACCTGACTGATGCAGCATTGAAAGTGTAATTCCAAAAATCACAGCTCCTAAAGTAAGGCCGGATAAAATCTTGTGAATTCTTTTTGCACCAAGCCATTCAGCGATTGCTGGCGAGAATTCAATCAATTGGGCAACCATATAAAGCATAAAATGCCAGGCAACAAGAAACAATACTGAACTTGGTCCGAAATTGTTTCCGATGATCGGATTAATAATATTCCATGGTTTTCCGAGATCCAGAACAAGAGCTCCGGCATAAAACATATAGGCCAGAAATCCATTTAAAACAGTGATCCTGACAATAGAATGGTATTTCTTCATATTCAGGATGTAAACCATAAATGTTATTACATAGGCACCTCCTGCAAATGCGACACCAGTTACTACATTAAAACCTTTCCACAAACCCCAGGGAATTTCCTGACTTACATTGCTTACTGAACCTATTCCATAGATAAATCTGTAAACAATAATTGCCAATCCCATGAGCATAACAGGAATTGAAATAATATTGAATGGAGTGATCCACTTTCCTTTTGGTTTCAGTTCACTGAGGAAGAAGCGGAAAGCAGAAGGAGAACTAACCGCAAGTCCGTTTGTTTGATTTTTATTCATTGTCGTTCGGTTCTGAGTTATGTATATTCTTCGTAGCTTGTTGAATTCCAAGAAGTACTGCCGGAGCAAGAACGAAAACAGAAGGCACACTGTAAAGAAATCCTTTCGTCAATGCCGGGTAAGAAGTGTCCTGCAGTTTCGTATTTAAACCAATTTCTTCAAATGGAACAGGTGAAAGATAGAGCATGGATGTTCCGCCCGCTTCATCTTCGCCATAGATTCTTCCATAATAAGCATCCGGTTCTTCAACAATTCTCTTGTGTGCTTCAGCGAGAAGTTCTCTCCGTGTTCCAAACATCAGCGCTTCATTTGGGCAATTTTCAGCACAGGATGGAATTTCGCCCTGTTGAATCCGTGTTTCAAAACACATCGTACATTTCTCGATTTTTGGAACCGGACTATGATACTCGAATTTAGGTGTATCAAAGGGACAGGAAACCATGCAATAACGACATCCCATGCATTTATCCTCCCGCCAAATAACAGGGCCTTCAGGTGTTTTATACATTGCCTGGGTAAGGCAGGCTGCAGCGCAGGCTGGTTCGTTACAATGCATGCATTGGATTTTTACATGAACCTTACCTTTAGAAGTTTCATAAGTATTGACAACAGTTCGCTGCTTTTCGCTTGGTTTTCTTAATCCTGGTTTCAAGTCCTTCTTTTTCGGTGGCTCCGGCAAACTATTTGCATCAGAACAGTCGAACTCACAGCCGCGGCAACCTTTGCATCGCTTGGCATCGAACAAAATACCTTTAAACTCAATTTTATTCTCAGGGGATTCGATCGCGTTGAGTTTTGCTCCGGTAGCAAGTGTTAGTCCGGTGACTCCCACGAACTTAAAAAAGCTTCTTCGATTTATTTCCATTGTTCGGATAGTTATAATGAATATCTTGTATTAATTATGTTGATTTACAATCACTTACTTTCCAATAACGTCCAAAAACTTAACTTGAAATTCTTCCCATATTTCCGGGCCAAATTCATCCAGAACATGTTCTTTCACATTACCACCATCCTGTAATACCACACCGCCCATTTGCAAATCATTAGCTGGATTTAAGGTAGCGAGGAAATCTTTCAGGCGAAGGAATTCGTCTTTTAACCATCTTGAATAACGATCAGCCACAAACAACAACTGAACATCTTTTAACCAGTTGCTAGGTTCAATCTGGTAAACCCAACCTTCTTCAAAAGGAGCAATGGAAAGATATTCGGAATGGCGAAGGAGTTTCTCATTCTTTTCATGAATGACGCCATTTACAGGCGCATGAATATGTAATTTTTTTCCGTTCTGAATCAAGGTAAGCATCACTTCGCCTTTGCGAATCTTGTCACCGATATTTTTCATTTCAACACCTGTGATACTACCGGTAATATGTTGCAGAAAATCATCAAGTCCGAGTTTTACATGACCGTCTTTTTCCATATATAACCAGGTATGTGTGTTGTCATAAAAAAGTCCCTTTGGAACCTGTACCTGATTCAAATTAAAAGATTCAGCAACTGTGGAAGAGTCCGGCTCGGAAAGTTCAGGCTTGTTTCTGCGAAAAAACACCAGAATAAAAATGACAACTCCCAGAGTTAATAAGAGTCCGGCTACAAGAAAACCTGAAACAGTAAACATGTTTGAAGGTTTAATTTCAGTGATCATTGCAGGACTAAGTGATGCGAGTCTTGATTGTCTTTCAGAATTTGCAAGTGCAGTAAATCCTTCATTTTCAAGATAATCCTGTCCATTTGTAATCACCCAGCGCAAAAAATCTGTCTGTGCTAAACTGCCTGAATTAATAGCTGTGATTGAATAAATGTTGTTTACCAGACTTTTTGGATATTTTCCAATCCAAACATTGCGATTGAATTGTGCTGCATCTGTATAAATATTCTCTGTTTTATCAATTAAACCATTTCCGTTTTTATCGATCGGCACAATGCTCATTTGTTTATTCATCATTTGGCCAATTCCTTCGGGAGCCATGTTTAAGGAACAAAATCCAAGTGCTAATGGATCTGTATTCATCATTTTAACGAACTCCTGCTGATCCAGCAAGTGGATATTTGATTCAGGAATTGATTTCAAACCTGCGAAATTTCGAAGGTTGGCCAATACATTCGGATCATTCACCACATAAATATGCATTGAAGAAGTATTTGAATTAGCAATCATATCGCCCCAAACTGGCTTTTGATTGCTTAGAATATTTTTAGCCATCTGAGCAGATAAACCAGTTTTTTCCACTTCATGGATGAATGGGTTGGCAGAATTCATCAACGGGATGGTAATCTGGCGTCCGATAACGATTTCGTTAGATTGACCGGCTTTTTCGATTGCAATTTCCTTTTTAGAAGTAAATCCAAGTGTATTTTCTTGTAAACCACTGGTAAACTGTTCAACTTCAGATAATTCTATTCTGATTCCAGAATGTGATAACTGGTATTCATCTACCCATTTTTGGGTAAGTTCCGAAAGTTCCGGTGTGCAAACCATATGTAATGTTGTTGCATCCGATTCGGTTTTCTTTGAATTTTCCTGACTTAACAACTGGAACGGTAACTGGAAGACCAGTAAAATCAACGCGAGAGAAATTTTTGTTTTCATGACTTTATGTTTTTTTGACATATTCACATTTGCAATATTCAGGCCAAAGCATCATTTATGGCATTATGTTATTGAATAACAGCAATTTATCAATTATCATTTTCGATTGAACATTTCAAAAATTGTAGAATATTTCAACACTATATAATTTTTCAACTTATAAACGACTGTTATTCAACATATTTAAACAAAGTGTTGAATTATTAAACATCTGTGTAGTATTTCAACACTATATTGTAATTTATTGTTATTCAATTATATACAAACAATTCTTTTAGGCTCAGATGAATGAACGTAAGAAGATTCGTACAGATACTTGCTGAATGGCATCGAAAATTTCCTTTAGTAGAAGCACAGGAAATCAGTCAAAAAGGTATATTTGCTCAAATTACTTTCTTCATGAAGCAAATTGAAAAATCACCTGAAAAGAACAACCTGGTTCCTTTGGTTATCATTGGAATATTATTTTTTGTGTTTGGTTTTGTAACCTGGATAAACGGTGCATTGATTCCGATCCTTAAAACGACCTGTCAGCTATCCGATTTCGTTTCATATTTTGTAACCTTCGCCTTTTATATTTCCTATTTCGTCATGGCTTTGCCATCGTCATGGATTTTGAAAAAAACAGGTTTCCGAAACGGAATGACCTTTGGTCTTTTAGTGATGGCAGTTGGAGCTTTGATCTTTATTCCGGCTGCATTACAGAGATCATATATTATTTTTCTGTTTGGTTTATTTACGATAGGAACGGGTCTTGCTCTGCTTCAAACAGCTGTTAATCCATATGTTACAATATTGGGACCTTTGGAAAGTGCTGCAAAACGCATCAGTATCATGGGAATTGCCAATAAGTTTGCTGGAGTTCTTGCCCCTGTTATACTGGCTTCAGTCGTTTTAAAAAATGCAAGTGAACTGAATGAAAAGCTTGCTGGTGCTACTGACCCAGCTACTCATGCCATTCTGTTAGATGAATTATCCCAGCGATTAATTTTTCCTTATCTATTAATGGCCGGTTTTCTGGTAGCGCTGGCGATTTTTGTCCGGTTTACACATCTCCCTGAAATTCAGGTAGATCATGAAGAAATTGATAAAAAGAATGATGCAAAGAAAACGATCTTTGCGTTTTCAAATTTGATTTTCGGTGTGATAGCTCTTTTCTTTTATGTGGGAGTTGAGGTAGTTGCAGGCGATACAATTATTAGATATGGTGATTCATTGGGTATTTCGATGGAATCAGCCAAGTATTTCACTTCACTTATGTTAGTATTTATGGTGATCGGTTATTTTGTCGGTGTATTTCTAATTCCAAAATATTTGAGTCAAAAAGGCGCCTTAATCGCATGCTCAGTTAGCGGAATTCTGTTCACCTTCCTCGCGATTATCACACCTGCTTCTTCCGGCTTTTCGATGCTATTCATCGATCTTGGTACATTTCTGCCAATACATCTTACTATTCCTTATACGGTATTATTCGTCGCACTTCTCGGATTGGCGAACAGTCTGGTTTGGCCAGCCATATGGCCACTTGCCCTCGAAGGTCTTGGCAGATTTACAAAGACAGCCTCTGCAATGCTGATCATGGCAATCGCAGGTGGGGCAACAATTCCGCTTCTGTATGGTTTTATTGCTCAATTAAGCAGCACGCAATCAGCCTATTGGATATGTATTCCTTGCTACCTGATCATTCTGGCCTTTGCACTGTCTGTTCACCGGAAAAAGATCAATGCATAGTTCTTATTTAGTATTACATTTCTTCCGAATTAAATATTTCGTTTTCTGAGTCTATTTATATAATCATTTACAATCCAGATAATTATGGCACAGGAGATTGAACGTAAATTTTTGGTTTCAGGTGATTTCCATCCTTTTGTAACCAAATCCATTCATATTGTCCAGGGATATTTATCATCACTCCCGGAAAGAACAATAAGAGTGAGGATTACTGATCATTCAGGATTTCTGACCATCAAAGGAAAAGTAAATGATTCCGGAACAAGTCGATTTGAATGGGAAAAGGAAATAGCCCATGATGAAGCAAACGAACTTATAAAACTCTGTGAACCAGGAGTAATTGATAAAGTCCGGCATTTGGTAAAAGCAGGATCACATACATATGAAATTGATGTTTTTCTGGGAAATAATATTGGATTGGTCATCGCCGAAATTGAACTTGAGCATGAAAATGATTCATTTGAAAAGCCGGAATGGCTGGGTGAAGAAGTCACTGGTAATCCTAAATATTACAACAGCATGCTGATAAAAAATCCGTTTTCCTTATGGTAAGTTTTAATCTGTTGAATCTACTTCATACTTAGGACTTATACACAATGTATGCTTTTAGATACATATTACCAGAAAAGGACAGCAGGCGATTATCACTGTTGTAGAATAATATTCTAAATAATTTCCTAATACCTCCCTGTTTTTCCTAATACTTCATGCTTTTTGAAGAATTTGTTTAAGTTAATAATTTCTTCATAAATCGGTCATTACAAATGGCTTTCTTTGCTGTTAAGATCAAAAATGTGACTAATTTTACAATCTTATTAATTTGCACTTATAGTGTAAGGGAATTATTCCTGAATTTAAAACGAAACAATTAATAACATAATTTAAATCAATTACTTATGAAACAGAATTACTTAAAAATCTTCAGTTTCTGCCTGATACTT
>CAZVKW010000069.1:10956-16699 GCA_964627945.1 uncultured Lentimicrobiaceae bacterium | reverse complement strand
TATTTTATGCTTGCTAATATGCCATTTATGAATCAGTTTGAGGCAAACCCCTGGGCGCTGTCTTTGTTGATTCCGGCTGTCGTATCAGCTTATCTTGCGCATGAATCATGGCGAACGGAATATGGCTTAAAAGGCAAAGTGTTGAGCCTTACTATGTTACCAATCATACTTTGGTCGGTTGCCTATGGATTCGAACTGGCAAGCACCGAACTCGAGGTCATGAAATTCTGGCTAAAAGTAGAATACTTGGCGATACCTTATGTTACGCCACTAATGCTTCTTGTGATTTTTCAGATCGTGAATCTTGATTTTGGAATTCAATCTCGAAAGGTTTCGTTGATCTTTGTTATCCCTTTGATAACCATGATATTATCATTAACCAATGATTATCATCACTTGTTTTATAATGAAGTATTTCTGCAAAAAGATGGATCTTTTCCAACGCTCAAACTTTCTTTCGGGCCCTGGTATTTTGTTCATGTAACTTATTCTTATCTCCTTGTGTTGGCGGGTTTAATCGCATTATTTTGGAAAATCTACTATTATAAATCCTTTTTTTTACTGCAGCGGGTTTCAATGTTGGTTGCAGTGCTCAGTCCGCTCATTTCTTTTTCTATTTATTTTCTGGGCTTTATGCCGGTTAAAAATGTTGATCCAACACCATTTGCTTTTACTTTATCGGGATTGGCATTATCGGTTAGTGTATTGAGATACAGACTATTAAATCTTGCTCCTATCGCACGTGATCATATTTTTCAAAGTATGCTCGACGGAATTATAGTTGTTGATAAATCGAACAGACTTATCGACTGTAACCCGGCTGGGGCCAGAATATTTCGCTGGAAAAATATTCCCTTGGGTGATAAATTGAATGATATCTGGACGAATTATCCTGAATTACATGCCTTTAGCACACAAAACGATACACCTTCAACCGAGTTTAAGACACACATCGATGGTAAACCGTTCAGTTTTATCATTACAGATTCTGATATCCTGAATAAGCAGGGCAAATTCGTTGGCCGTATGCTGTTGTTTCACGATAATACGTTAAGGAATCAGTTATTGCATCAGATTGAAGCCAGTGAAAAAGATCTTGCCCGTTTGAATGTTGAAAAAGATAAACTATTCACTTTGATCGCACACGATTTGCGTGGTCCGATTCATTCATTTGTCGCGCTTACCGGGATGTTTACCGACGAATCCTATAATTTAACCAGGGAAGAAATCATCGAAATGTCGCACAGTATGAATAAATCGGCACAATCGGTTCAAGGTCTGTTGGAGAATCTTTTGGAATGGTCGAAACTTCAGAAAGCAGCAGTTGTTATTGCGAAGGAAAATCTGAATTTGGAAGAGATTATAGGTCAGTCAATCAGGGTTTTAAGTGATATGTTTATCCGAAAGGAAATTAAACTTCAAGTTTTGGTTGATCCTTCAATGATGGTGATTGGCGACGAGAAAATGCTCAATTCTGTGATTCGGAACCTTGTCACAAATGCCTTAAAATTTACTCCACGCCGGGGTTCGGTTACTATTTCAGCTACGAATTTGAAAAACGGATTCATTCAGACGGATGTGAAGGATACCGGAATAGGAATGAACCATGATGTCATCATGAATCTATTCCAGATTGATCAAAATGTTGGCCGCCCCGGAACTGAGGGAGAAGCAACATCAGGAATGGGTTTGTTGCTGTGCAAAGAATTTATCGAGAAACAAGGTGGCAAAATCAGCGTGCAGAGCGAGGTTAGCAAAGGAAGCACTTTCTCTTTTTTACTTCCTGAAGCCTGATCAGGCAGTCTCAGATTTCTTTCATAAACTCGCCGAAAAGGCGAACCATCTTATGTTCAGCTTTGGCTGCATTTCCCATGATTCCTTCCAGAGTAGCCGGATGAAGGTTATCCGGATCACAAAGATCAGTAATGACTGAAATACCGATGACCGGAAGCTGCATATGATTGGCAACGATCACTTCCGGAACCGTTGACATTCCAACCACATCTGCACCTGCGAACTTCAGAAAACGGTATTCAGCACGTGTTTCAAGACTTGGACCAATCCAGGCAGCATAAACGCCTTCGTAAAGCGTGATGTTTTCCCGGGTGGCAATAGTCCGCATTATGGCATTCATATCTTTGTCGTATGGACTGCTCATATCCGGAAATCTGACGCCAAGCTCTCGGATATTTGGTCCGACCAGCGGATTCGAAGGTAAAAAATTGATGTGATCATCCAGAAGCATCAGATTGGCAGCTTCAAAGGACGGATTGATGGCGCCACAGGCATTCGATACCAATAATCTTTTGATACCCAGTACTTTCATAACTCTAACAGGGAAAGTAATCTGCTGCATGGTATAGCCTTCATAAAAATGAAACCTGCCCTGCATCATCACGACAGATTTTCCATGGATTTTTCCGAAAATAAGTTTTCCCCGATGTCCCTCAACAGTCGATGTGACGAAATGTGGAATATCAGCATAATCGAGTTCCTGCTCAACCGTCACTAATTTGATGAGGTCGTTCAGACCAGTTCCAAGAATAATTCCGGTTTCTGGTTTTGTAAACCCTTGACTATGAATATAATCAACAGCTTCGAGGATGTGTTTCATTTCCATGCCTTACTTTTTTACAAAGGTATAGAAACCAATAACAAAAGCCTTCGGCTAAACATTTTTTCCGTTGAATTGTTATACCTAAAAGCCTGAACAATGCGATTGATAAAGTTTGTTTTAACAGTGTTTATATTGTCTGTGAATATACAGTTTGTATTTTCTCAAAAACCTGTGAATGATACAGTTAACTATGTAATACCAAAGGGAATGATACAGAAAATTCAAAAGACAGATGCCGAATGGCGTGCTGAACTGGGTGATGAGCAGTTTAAAATTCTCAGACAATGCAGTACAGAACCGCCTTTCACCGGAAAGTACTACAAACACAAGGCTGATGGCATGTATATTTGTGCTGGTTGCGGACAGGAACTGTTTGATTCAAATACCAAATTTGAGTCTGGATCGGGCTGGCCAAGTTTTTTTGCCGCAATTGGGAAAGACAAAATCACCGAAGTTCGCGATACGACTTATGGTATGGTCCGTATCGAGATTCGTTGCGCAAAATGCGATGGCCATTTGGGTCATGTTTTTTCGGATGGACCGGCACCAACAGGTTTGCGTTATTGTGTGAATTCAGGTGCTCTTGGTTTCGTGGAACGGAAAAAATGAGTTTCTTTTAGCGATTCGCGCTTTTGTCCATCAGTATATTACCAATTCTGCATTCCAGACAGCGCTTCTGATCGCAATAATCCTTTTTCATATACAACAATGCCTGACTTTGAAGCGCATTCGCTGCACGTATTCCCAGGGATTCAAACCTTCTGATGAACTGATTATCTTCGGGCTCCATCGCCTCGAGGAGCATGAAGGCCTTGTCTGAAAGACTGTCTTTTCCCGTGTGTTTTCCATAAAGAAACAACAGCTGAACAACAGAATTGAGGACCAGAAGGCTTGCAGCTTCATTTCCAAGTGTTTTTACCTTGGCTTTGGTAACGGTGCCGAAGCGATAGTGTGTTTTCCAGTATTCTGAAGTCCCTGTTCTGAATATTTTGATAATAGATTCAGCATCAGTAGTTTCTATCACTTTAGAAAACAGTCTTCCATGTTTATGGATCATCATCGCAAGCTGTGCAAGTCGCAGAGTGGGAAAATTTCCTGGTCGAAGCCTCATAAAACGCCAGCTTTCTGCTTTAATCGATGTCAGACCATATTTCTGTGAGAAAAACTTCCAGTTTTCAGACAATTTCGTTTCATATTCATCGGTGGGGGTATCGGTCAGAAAGCCGGCTGCGCCAAACAAAAAAGCCTCAAGCTGAAAAAGATCGTCGGCATGTTTCAGTAATAGATTGAATGGTAGTGATATAGCTAATTGCTCGAATGCAGTTTCATTTACTTTCAGACCCAGATTGATGAGCAAGCGCCTGTAAAATGTTTCTTCCCAATCGAAAGTAGTTTGTTCAAGAACCAGACGCAGTTGTTCAACTTTGCGTTCCATTTTTTCAACGATCATTCTGTCGAGCCATGAAAGCCATGTAAAGCGTTGTATTTCAGTGATATGTTTTTCACAGGCAATCCAACGTCGACTGTTAATAAAGGAGTTATAGCGAATCAGGATTTCTTCATCGAAAAGGCCTTTTACTTCGATGGTAGGAATTTGTCGGTTTGCTGAATTCAGGATTTTTCGGTCCTCTTCGAATACCACGTGCAGAATCACATTGTCGTACGCCCTGTCGTCCTGATGTTTGTGTTGATTCCAGTCAGAAGCAATTATATGGATTTCGACATTTCCGGCCCAGATGGTTTCTCCGATCTTGATCCGGGCATTCAGGAAGTCGGGACCTGAATCAGCGTTCGCAAATCCGGGATGTATCACTTCGATCGGTTCATGATCGGTACTGATCAGTGCTTTGTTTAACAAGCGGTTTTCCCACAAATAATGGATAAACACTTCTTTCATTGGAAGTTGGATGATTCGATTGATGATATAAAGATACAACCTCCCGGATAAATTGTACCTGATATTTTGATTTTGACATAAAAAAAGTCCGGATTTCAAATGAAACCCGGACTTTCAAAGAAAATTAAATCTTAGTGTTTAATCACGAGATTCTTTACGATGCGTGTTTCACTGTTATTCAAAACTACTTTGTAAACACCATTGCTGAGGAATGACAGATCAGTTTCGTGACTGAAATTAGCCCTGTTTTCTGTAAATGTCTCAGAATAAACGGTTTCACCCAGCATATTGATAATACTGAATGTGCATACCTCATTCGTGTTATTGTTGATCTGAAGCCTGATTTTACCATTAGCTGGATTTGGGAAAATACTAAATGCTATATTGCTTATCTCATTCAAACCCAGGGTATTCTTCAGAAGAACTTCTGCTGAGGACCAATCACTGTTTCCACATAAATTCACTGCAGCAACTGATACAGTTGCGTTTCCGGTATAGTTTGTATTCCACGAAATTTGCACATCATTGTTTGTAACTGTCACGTTTCCTGCATTTTCAGGTAAAATAGTGCAAAGGTAGTTTGTAGCATCTGTAACAGGTTCTATCTGGAAAGCACTTCCTGTGTTGTATGCATAATCTACTGTAAGTGGCAGTGCTGGCGTAGCCGGAATCGCAGGAATAAAGTTTACTATTACCTGAACCTCACCCGAAACGGTCTGACTACATCCATTTCCGTCACTCACATTCACAAGCGAATAGGTGCTTGTTTCGGCAGGATTTACCTGCATTGTGTATGGTGTTTCTGTAATCGTAAGTGTTTCTGTATTCATTTCAACACTCCAGGGAGCCTGACCTGTTAACTCGAACAACAATTGTGTTGTTTGACCCGAACAAATTTCATTGTCACCGGAAATACTTACTGTGGGTAAGTTATTGAAATTGAGCACAAAACTATCAGTAACATCACCGCAATCGGCATTTCCAATTGCAATCAGCGATAATGTAACACTTCCGGCATCATAGTCGGCAACACTCGGACTGTAAACAGGCAGAAGAATATTATCCTGATCAAAAATACCAGAACCACTTGTCTGCCAAAGGATGGATGTGTAATTCTGTGCTGAAGCATCTAGAACTGTGTAAGATGTACCTTTACAGATATTTACATTATCACCTGCTGAGACAATTGCCAAAGGATGAATGGTCAGATGCATGACTGATTCAATGGT
>CAZVKW010000069.1:1164-10856 GCA_964627945.1 uncultured Lentimicrobiaceae bacterium | reverse complement strand
TAAGTCAACGGTTTCGCCCGGATCTAATCGGCCATTGTTATTGCCGGTCGGATCAAAGACAGTATACGAACCCATATTGAAAACGGGAGCATGTCCAGTTATAGAAAAACTGCTTTCCCAGTTCGATTCGGTGCTTGATATTACCATATTGAACTGAATAACTGTATTGTCAGGGATGTTATCGGCTACGATGAAAGCAAAAGCATCGGCCAATGTTACCGTCTGATCTGGTTGAACTGTTCCGAAATCATGGCTGGCATCGGTGATATTAATGTATTCTGAATCAGTACTTAACGATATACTAACGTTGGTTGCAGCTTCAACACCCATATTTCCAATGCTCATTCCGAGAAGGATTGATTCACTGAAATCGATCATGCCATTGTTGTTTCCGCTGGCATCATTCACAGAACTACTGACATAGCCGATAAACGGACCTGCAGCCGGAATAATTTCAACCTGACCAAGATAAGTAACCTTATTAAATCCGAAAACTGCAACGTCGATCATTCCAATGTCAGTGAGTTCCGGGAAACTGACGCTTGCTGTTCCATTTTGTACATAAGCTGTTCCGAGGATTTCACCATTGAGTGTAAGAGCCACGATCGCATCTTCAGCGTTGGCATTCACAGTAAGTTCGTTCATCCCGATGAAAACAGATGGAACATGTGAAACTGTCATATTTGTCGGATTATCTGTGCGGAGGGTGAGTGATGGATCACCAAAAAGAATCCATGTATCATGTGTTGCCTGCCCTGAACTGCCGTGAAGATCGATCATCTTCATGCTTCCATTGATCGAACATCCTCCGAAAGTGCGCTTTACATTGTTTTCATAGCCTTCTACAAGCAGGGTTACCATCTCGTCCTGACCAGTCATTGGTGGCTGCCAGGGCTGAGAAATCCACGACATCATGGTGCCAATGGCTCCGGCAGGTTCGCCGTTGTCAGTTGCACGCAACCATGTTTCTGCGAAACAGCTGCCACCTGTAAATCTTCCATTATCGCAGGCTACTGCCCAAACAATCGGCCAGCGATCAGTGTTGGTAAGGGCATCCACATGGCTGCTTGAATAACCACCAACACTCCAGCTGTTTTGTGAGCCGTGATTACAATAGCTGATGATGCTTACACCATCGTTAATCCTTTGTGAAATCATGGCAGCGGAAGTGTTTGGTATTCCCGGACAGTTGCCGTCATATTCCTGATGTACAGTAGAATATGTAAAATTTAACAGACTGTCGCGGATAAAATCAATGTGCTGATAATCAGCTTCTCCACCATTGTGACCGTTCCCGGCTCCTTCGTTTCGCGAAACACCCATTCCTGAATCAATCCAGGTAACATCGGCAGTCATATCACGTTCATAGGTGATAATTCTTGAAACTTGTGTTTCAACATGCGCAACTGTTTCAGCCGAAAAACGTCCGACAAACAATTCATTGAATGAATCACCTCCTTGGAGGTATGCATAATAATTATCAGAATACCCGCCTGATGAAGAGTTGTTATAACTGGGAATCTGCTCATGGTCGCCTACGAGTAAAACATAGGTTAAACCATTTGTGTTATAATAATCTGTTATATAAGCTTTTATCGCCGCTGGAGTAGAACCGATGGAAGCTACATCCACGATTTCTATTGGACGACCAATTGTTTTTTTCCAGGCAACAAATGGCGCCATTGCATCCATGAATGGTCCATACGAGATCACAAGCATATTACCTTCTTCTTCTACCGTAGGATACCGCTGCTGGTATGCATCATAATTTACAAAATGATGTGCATATAATTGTACAAACTCGGGATCAACAGCCAACATGGTTCTGTCGGTAGTGAGTTGATTTTCACCACCTTCACCTTTTTTGAACAGTTCAACTGTCAGATGGTGATATACGCGAAGTGTTTTTGTTATCGGATTATATGAGAATGGTTGAATTGTCACAGCCTGTCCGCGCATATCCCTCAGAATATAAGGTGTTTGCAGAAAAGCACTGGCTGCCGGATAAAATGCATTTTCAGAATACATGCTTCCATAGGTAAAAGGAACAGAAGCCGGATCAATCTGGCGACTGAAATTTCCTTTTGATGGAGCGATGTCAATATTCTGAAAATCAGTAAATTCTGACGAAACAACCCGAACATCCATTTGTGCGGTATTGCCAATGATAGACGAAACGGCATAGATCGGAAGGTCGGGAGCACCCGTTTCGAGCATCGAAACCATTACAGGAACACTGATAATTGCCTGTTTTCCCATGGGTGTTTCTACGTTTTGTCTGTAGAATCCCGGAATTGAAAATTCCAGAACAATACGATCTTCCGATGAGCTAACCAATTGATATTGAATATCTTTTGGAGAGTCACTGCTGATTTTTGTCCAATTCTGACCGAAAGTCAGCATGAAAGGAAGCAAGAATGCGATGAGTAAAAATTGTCTTTTCATATAGCCTGTTTTTAGAAAAACGCCACCTGATTTGTTCAGGTGGCGTTGATATGATTTATTCTATCACAATTTTCTGAACAGTGGATTCCCTGTCCGTATTTATTCTGAGGTAATAAATACCTTTTGAGTAATTCTGAATATTGATTGATTCCACAGCGAAACCATTCATCTCACCAAGTGATTTTGAGAAAAGTACCTGACCCTGATAATTCATCAGCGTATAATCGAAACGGCTTGAATGGCCGCGAACTGCAAGGTTGATTGTGTTTACAGCAGGATTTGGATATACACTAATTTTTAACTGAGCATCAAAATCATCAATTGCGTTGCATTCATCAAAAGTGAGTGCAATCGCATCGGAAACTGAACAACCGTTGATATCGAAAGCAGTAACTGAATACTGACGGGTTCCGTAACCGATTCCGGTAGAGTCAACCATGATCGTTGATGTTGTTTCTCCGCCAGGTGACCATAAGTAACTGAATCCGTTTGGAATAGTTGCATCAAGAACCATATTGAATGGTGCGCAGATGATTGTATCGTTTCCAAGGTTCATTTCAGGTGCACTGTAAACTCCCAGTGTATAGGATGTTTCAATGCTGTTAATTCCGTCAGATACTTGGACTGTGTAAACAGTTGTAACATCCGGGGAGGCAATAGGCGAAGGACTTGTCGGGTCGTTCAGATTTTCAGCTGGGCTCCATAAGTATGTGTAATCTCCACTTCCACCAACGGAATTGGCATCAAGAACAGCGCTTCCGGTACCGCAAATTTGTGGAGGATTGGAAGTTACTTCAGCATATAATGCCTGCTCAACATAGCAACTAACTTGAGCTTCCCAGCCAGCTTCTGTAACAGAGTTATCGGAAGTGAATCTGAAAGTAAGTGCTCCGGCTTCATTGCTTGATTGTACAATTCCCGGGCTACCTGAACCATTAAACGGACTACCGGAAACCTGCGGTGCGCTTGTGTTTTCTCCATCGTAAATGTACAGATAATCGTAACCACTTTCGGTAGCAAATGAAAGGAATTCAACGTTTAACATGGCGCCTTCTGTACCTGCATATATGGTCAGAGTGAAGTTGGAGTTATCGGCGTATTCACCTGCTGCTCCGCCTGGATCAAAGAAATTGGCGATACAGGTGTTTTCGGTGCCATTGTGCATCAGAATTTCAGGAATGAGTCCGATAACAACCATTGCTGTCGCTTCGGCGGTATAAACTCCCTGAGGACCAGCTTCGGCGCTCAGATATAAATTAACAGGTGTTCCTACCGGAGCATCAGCAGAGGCAGTAACACTCACATTCACAACAACATCCTGTCCATGTGGAGCTGTGCCAACAGCTACCTGAGCTTCGTTTACTGTCAATAAGTTATCGCTAGAAAGCGTTTGCAGGCTGAGTGCAGCTGCATCAGAGGAACCTGTATTGCTGATAGTGATTCGCAGATCAGCGGTTTCTCCCGGATCCAGGATACCATCACCATTTCCAGTGGCTACGTCATCAACTGTAGTTTCTTCAGAGATTTCCAGAACAGGTGCATGAAGTGTAAAGATCAGGTTTGAAGTCCAGCTTTCAGTACCATCGTTTGCTTCAATACTGAAAATGGCATTGTGTCCGTCTTCAACGAAATCATCAGTTGTAAATGAATATGCATTTTGTACAGTGGCAGTCTGACCATCGGCAATCACACCAAAGTTTGCTGACGCAGCACTCGTGAGTGTGAGGTATTCGTCTGTACCACTGATGGTTGCAATTATGCTTGCTGAAGGGTCAGAACCTACGTTTTTCAATGTAAGGTCTGTGCCGAAATCTTCAGAATAGTCAGCTTGATTATCACCGTTACCGGTAAGGTCTTGAATTACATATGAATCCATTACTACATAAGGTCCGTCAAGTGCAGCAGCAGGTACCTGAACCATATATGGAATATATTGAGGTTTTGTAACAACAATGTCAACCATTCCTGAACTCAAAACGGGTTCAAGCTGAACAGTGACAATGCCGGTTGCTCCCACAAGCGCGGTACCATGAAGAACGCCGTCTTTTGAAATAGCGACATAGGAACCAGGTTCAGCGGTAACATCATAAGTTGTAAGTCCAATGGGTAAAATTGGAAGGTGAGTAACTGTATTCGTGCTTCCCTGTGTCATATAAGTTACAACAGATGGGTCACCCAAAACGTTGTATGCTTGCCAGTAATAAGTCGGACTTGAGTGTTGTGGCCATCCCTGAATATCAACTTCTGTTACTGCCAGATTTCCAATAGAAACCATCCCACCTGCCGAAACATAATCGCTCATGAACGGACCGTCGTAAGCTCCCCAGGTTGTTTCTTCATAGGTTGGGGTATAGCCATTGTTGTCACCCTGAATCGGGAATGCACCAACTGCCCAGTAAAAATCTTCAAACCAGTAAGAACTTGGTGATGAGCCAATGTAAACTACTGATCCCTTGTTTTCTCCACGTGCCCATGTTTCACCCATACATTCAGCATAACCAAAATCGGCAGCCAGGCAGCAATTTCCAACTGCAAGTGGATATTTTCCAACATTGGTGAAGGCATTTACTGCAGATTGTGACAGACTTGGATCGCCCCAGCTTGTTTCGCTGCAATGTGCTGTGTAGTTGATGAAACTGACAGCAATTTTCTCAGGGCCATAACATCCTGTGTAAGGGCTTGTGAGATAAGAATATACATTGGCAAAACCATGTTCAGCATTGAAATAGTTCTGGGTTCCGTAATGAACGGTTGGTTGACCAACATTCGGATTCCAGGTTCCATCAGCACCGGCAATCAGGGTAGTATTGTCAAGATAGGTAGGATCAGTAAATTCGTACTTTTCGTAATACAGGGTTTTATCGATCTGAGGAGTTAATTGGGCTGAATTGCGTGCAGAGAAACGACCATAATACATTTCTGGAAAATAGTCACCATCAACACTTCCGTAATACAAATCGGTCATTTTTCCTGAAGAACTGCCTAAAGAAGCAGGAATCTGCGGGGTGTCGCCAACGAATAAAACAAAACTTGGTGCCGGATCATCCGGTGTTCCGTTGTTGTATTGTTCATGAACATACGACTGAATCTGATTGTAGGTTGCTCCGATTTCATCGGTATAAGCAACAACAACATCAAAACCTTTCATGGTTTTCCATTCGATAAATGGAGCAAGATCATTTTCGAACATGCGATCTGAAACAATCAGATATTTAATCGGATATGTGGTAAGATCCGGATGATCCGGATAATCGTGATCAAGTGTGTTCATGAGACTTTTGTGAATCACATCGAAATAAGGGGAAATAGTGGATGCTTTTACAAATTCGGTAAGTTGCTCATCACCATTGGTATAAGTCAGCTCAATTTCAATATCATTCATTACCCTAACGATGCCCTGAACAGGGTTATAGCTAACAGGAGATACAGTCAGACGGGCAATACGGTAGCTGCGCATAACACCAAGAATATCAACCGAAACGGTTTCATGTGTGATGAATTCATCCTTGCTATAAATTGATTCATCGTAAACAAATTGAACTTCGTCGGCATTTTCGTCTTTACGAAGTGAAGGCTGTACCGGCATTATTCGGTTTTTGATTCCGTAATCGCTTAATTTGTATTCAGTTACTGTTGAATTGATCACCTTGGCTGTAACTGTGGCTCCAAATGGAATCTCCATCAGTTGCTTAGTGGCAGGAAGTTTAGGCTGGCCGATTTTCCCTGTCCAGTAGGCATTTGGAATGCCCAGTTCGTTGAAAGTTCCCTTAGGAGTTTCAACAGTGAATGTTGTGACGCCAGAATAGGTCAATGCAGCTTTCAAGCCCTGCATATTGTCTTCGGTAACCTGAACAGCAGTACTTTGTTTTCCAAAAGGAATGGCATATTGCTGTGCCTTGATTCCGCTCAGGGGAAGAAAAAACATCATCAGCACAATAACTGAATGTGTCAGGTAAGAATTCAAATTTCTTTGAGAGTAAACATTTTTCATTGTAACTTATTTTATATCAATATTATGTGGGTAGAGATTTCAACGAAATATATATGTATCGACGCAAATTTAGGTATATTAATTCAAGAAAATGAAGATTTTCTCGCTTATTTTCTAAAAAGCTGCAACAATCCTGATTGACAAGATAAAGCCTTGAAAATGTTGTTAATGGGTGGGTATTATTATGCTCTAAAATGCCATTCGGCTCTGAGCATATTTTGATTTGAAATTTTGAATTGTTTTCAAGTATGCGGAAGAATCTGAAAAATGAAATTTACCGAAAAGGAAGGTAAGAAAAAGAGATTTTCTGATGGATTACCTTATTTCAGAGAGCTTACCAATAATCCCAGTGCTTTCTCAGGCATTTTATCAGTAATCAGTTTTTTTGCAAGTTCACAAATTTGTATTTCACCTCTGAGGTTCATCCACTCAAACTCATTTTCGATTTGGTTTAATTCATCTGAATCTGGTAGTTTTTCAACATTCCCCAATTGTCCTAAATCATTTCCGGTCAGATATTTACTGAATTTTATTCTATCCGGAAGGGCATCTATACCGATTCCGTTTTTCAACAAAGGTTTTGGAACAGCAAACTTTGAATTTCCGGAAGTTCTCACGTAAAAATCACCTCCGAGCCGGCCAACCAGATCGATCTTATCCACATCGATTTCGCCTTTTTCGTCCAGCACATTTTCATTTATATGCATCCTTACGATCTCACAGATGATTAGATTAGCTGATCCGGCTCCGTTTCCTGTTTCAATAATCTGACGAACCTTACATTCCAATTGAACAGGTGATTCCTTCACCCTGAACGGACGAATCATTTCGGATTTGAGCATTGTAAATCCTGCTTTTTCAAATTCATTGATGCCTTTGGCGTATTCGCAGGAGGCAAGACTGGCTTGCTGAACGATATCAAAAGTCACAACATTGATCACAACTTCAGGCACTTCCTTCAGGTTTTCGAAAGTGTGTTTCGTTGTATTATCACGGCCCCGACGTGAAGGCGAGAAAATAAGTGTGGTCGGATTTACTCCAAAAAAATTAAAACAGCTGAAAGGTGACAGGTTTGGATTTCCTTCGGCATCAATCGTGCTGGCAAGGGCGATAGGACGTGGTGCAATGCTTCCGAGCAGCAAACGATGAAGCTGTTGCTGGTTCATGCTAAGTGGATCAAAAGTTTTCATTTGGCTGGCAAAATTTTGGTCACACATTCTCCAAAACCGATCCTGAGTCCATCTTTTTCCGCAAATCCACGGATGATCACGGTGTCGTTGTCCTGAATGAATACCCTTTTGCTTCCGTCATTTATGTTAAGTGGTTTTGTTCCTTTCCAGGCCAGTTCGAGCATCGATCCATAAGAATCAGGGGTAGGCCCGCTGATGGTTCCGGAAGCATACAAATCACCAGGATTGATATTGCATCCTGCAACAGTCTGATGGGCAAGTTGTTGCGCCATGCTCCAGTACATATACCGGAAGTTGGATGTACAAACCAGATTTTCTTCGCTGTTTTCCGGCCGAAGACTAACTTCAAGCTGAATGTCAAAATTGCTATTTCCGGAAGCTTTCAGATAAGGCATCACTTCGGGTTCCTGATCCGGACCTGCTGTGCGAAAAGGTTCAAGAGCTTCCAAAGTCACAATCCAGGGTGAAAGGATAGATCCAAAACTTTTCGAAAGAAATGGCCCCAGCGGCACATATTCCCAGCGCTGAATATCACGGGCGGACAGATCGTTGAATAGGGCAAGTCCGAATATATGACTTTCAGCTTCTTTTACTGAGATTGATTCCCCTAAAGCTGTTTTCCCGGAAGTGATAAAACCGATTTCCAGTTCAAAATCAACTTGTTTTGACGGACCAAATACAGGCGGCTGATTGTCGTCAGGACGGGTTTGTCCTTTCGGACGGTGAATATTGGTTCCGGAAACTACGATAGAAGAACTTCGTCCATGATAACCAACCGGGAGATGCCGCCAGTTGGGAAATAGTGCATTGCTCGGATCGCGGAACATAATCCCGACATTCGTTGCATGTTCAATGCTGGAATAGAAATCTGTATAATCACCAATTTTCACCGGAAGCAGCATCTCGACTTTTGTGAAGTCGAAAAATGCTTCTTTTTTAATTTCATTGTTTCGTTTTAAATCGTCACAAGTATCAGAAAATAAGTTGATTAATCTATTTCTGATGCCAGTCCGCTGCACTTTGTGTAAACTGATCAGATCGTTCAGCACCGGTTGATAAAAAACATTCAGATCTTCCAGATCGAGATCGTCGAAATAGCCATAATCGGCCAGGACAGATAGTAGCACAACCTGATCACCAATTCGGGTAGCAGGTGAGATGATTGCGTCTTTTTTTGCGATTCCAAACGGGATATTTTCCAGCGGAAAATCAGATTTTGCGGGTATTTCGATCCAGGAGGTTATCATAATTATGGGATCAGAGCTTGTTATTGTTTGTTAAAGTTTCGAAAAGTATTTTGGGGTCTTGCCGATTATCCCAAAAAGCTGTAATGATAATATGATCAAGTGTTAATTTGTAAAAAATACTGAAATGTCCCATGGCTGATACCCTTGTTTCAGGGAAGTTCGTCGGTTTAAAGGATTCAGGATGACTTAAAATAGTCTGAATTCGATCTGCCGTTATTTCAATTAGTTTCTCAGCATATAATGTGGATCCATTTCGATTCGTCCAATATTTTAATATCTCTCGTCTTTGTTTGGCAGCGGTTTCCGTCCAAACTACAGTCCTTTCAACCATTGTAAGTCGTTGCTATCTAATTGACTTTGAGTTATTAATCTTCTGTTTTCAATATCTTCATCACTTAATTGAAGCATAAGTATTTGCTCCTCAGTTAAGTTCACGATGTCGTTGTGAGCAATACTTGTATTAACCAATTGATAAAGAGCTGAAAGATATTCCATATCAGTAATCGTTAACAACTTATCGATGATGTTATTTCTTAAAATGTCTGTCGTACTCATTTATTTTTTGATTTGAAATTGTGCCTCAAAAATACTACAAACGAGAAGTAATTTTTTAACTTTATTATGCTCAAAACGAAATCAAAGATTGATTATAAATAAAACATATATTGTTGATAACGTTCTAGTTGTGGATTATAAGGTGCCTCTGTTTCCCTGCTCCAACTCAATTGCTTCGAACAGCGCTTTGAAATTGCCTTTGCCGAAAGAAGTAGCGCCTTTGCGTTGAATGATTTCATAAAAGACCGTTGGACGATCTTCGAC
>CAZVKW010000069.1:0-1064 GCA_964627945.1 uncultured Lentimicrobiaceae bacterium | reverse complement strand
TTGGCCATTACTTTACTCATCAGAGCAGTGTAATCGGTCGAAATGTCCTTGTCATCGAAAGAAATCAATTGTTCAAAACCCATGACTGTTCCGTAGAAATTGGCCCATTTGTTCATCTCTCCCCAGCCAACATTACCAACAATATGGTCAACATACAACAATCCTGTGTCGGCAGGACGGTAAGTTGGTTCCCATTTCCTGAATCCCGGCATGAATGGTCCGAAATAGTTCTTGCGATCAACGAATATATGCACGGTTTCGCCATAGGTATGAATACCGCTCATTACAACTTCACCATATTCGTCGATGATGGTTTTTGGTTCAAAATATGATCTTGCGCCACGCGAAGTTGTTTCTTTCCATGCACTGCGGGCATCATCCACCCAAAGAGCAATCACCTTGATTCCATCGCCATGCTGTTTGCAGTGTTCGGCAATCAGAGACTCCGGACTGAGGGCTGTTGTAAAAACAAAGGTAATCTTCCCTTGTCTGAGCGCATAGGAAGTATGGTCTTTCAGTCCGGTTTCGAGTCCGGCATAAGCCAGTGGCTGAAAACCAAATGCGGTTTGATAATAATGCGCTGCCTGCTTGGCGTTTCCGACATAAAATTCAACATAGTCGGTACCATTAATGGTGAGAAATTCGTTGTTATTCATAGCTTTTGTTTTTTTGAACCGGAGATCTTCATCAAATTCCGGGCTATCAATTTGTTTATTTAAATACAATACTTTGTCAATCAGATGCTAATATAACCAGCTTTTGTAATAGTCTTTCATTTCAATATCCAATGCTTCCTGTGTGAGCATGAGTGGTTTGAAAGTATCGACCATCACCGCAAGTTCGTCGGTTCCTTTTTTGCCTACACTTCGTTCGGCAGCTCCGGGATGCGGCCCATGCGGTATGCCAATCGGGTGCAAACTGATCATGCCTTGTTCCACATAATTGCGGCTCATAAAATCGCCTGCGACGTAATAAAGTACTTCATCCGCATCAACATTGCTGTGGTGATATGGTGCCGGAATGGCATCAGGATGATAATCGTACAATCTCGGGACAAATGCACA
>CAZVKW010000068.1:0-17399 GCA_964627945.1 uncultured Lentimicrobiaceae bacterium | reverse complement strand
CTGTCGCTGTTTAAAAAACTGACATGAATGGATTCATGGGCCGGATTCGGGTAAATGAAAAATTCCGGGCTGTAGTGATCTGAAACTCCAACAAAAGATTTTCCATAAACGGCTGTACCTGTCAGGAAAAATCCATGAGTCGAATCGGACATATAGATTTGTTGAATTGAAGTTGTAATTCCAGAATTTTCTGTTAACCAGCTGTTTCCACCATTCCGGGTTTTCAGAATCCGACCTGAATTACCGGCGATATAACCCAAAGTATCATTGATGAAATACATCGAATTCATGTTGGTCGTATCACTTATATTAAGCGTTTGCCATTGATTTCCTGCATCAATCGTTTTATAAAGTATTCCTCCGGGTGCAAGCACATATCCGACTTCCCTGCTGGGGAAACTTATTGCCTTGAAATCAAGGTTTTGGCTTTCCAATACAGATGTCCATGTATTGGCAGAGTCGGCTGTCCGAAGACAATAATAATTGGGATAGCTCCTGTCTTTGCAAAAAATGAAACCGGTTGCCGCATCTGTAAAATGCATTCGATGATAATTACGATAATCTATGGGGAGCTCAATTTTTTGAAAGATCCCATTATAATAAATGTAAATCCAAATATTTATCCCATTAGTTGTATTTAACAGATAACCGTTGTCTATCGAAATAAAGGAAATTTCTCTGGTTCCCCAGGATTCATTATGGTTATCCAGCCTTGTCCAGGTATTTCCCTGATCAATGGTTTTCTCAAGACGGGAAAACATTGAACCAGCAACCCTAAAACCTAAGGTATCATTCAAAAATGTCATAGCGAATATGTGTGGTTTATCAGTATCTACCCCTGATTCACCCCCAATATTTTTGGAAGTATTCCAACCATCGGTTGTACGGTACAAAGTGTAAGAACCTTGATGTATTGTATTCCAGTTTGACCAGTAAAATCCGGTTTTCGGACTATTAAAAACAATACCTCCGAGGTAATTATCCATCTCATTGATTAAAGACATTTTGTACTCCCACTGAGCCTCTGACTGGAAGGAGCATGCGAACAATATAATTATCAAAGCAATTTTATTCACCACGGTTTTGGTTTTCAGTTTATAACAGCAAACAATTTTAGTCTTTCATAAAATTACTTGGAAGACAATGCTTTAAGAATTTGTCCGCTGAACTGCTTGCTGTCGGAAGTGATTCTGTAAGAATACAGACCCTGAGGCACGCTTATACCGTCCTGGTTGCATCCATTCCAAACAATTTCAACATTGCCAGATTGATCTGCTTTTCGGGTTTCGGAGTAGATGAGTCTGCCATACATATCATAAATTTCGAAAAGCACGTATTCGGGTTGAGTAATTTGACCTACGTCAAAGCTGAAAGTAATTTCTGAGGCGAAAGGATTGGGATAAACGGTCATATTTTCGGGATGAGCGGTCTCGTTGTCAGCCATTTCCTCAGTGCCTACAGGATCGCCACCTTCGAAGTGTGTGAATTCGCTGCTCACATTATAGCACATGCTTATCTGAATAATTTCTGCTTTTATTTCTTCCGCTTCCGCAGAACCTTCGGGATAAGTGAAATATTGAACATACAGGTTTTCAATTTTCCTCTTTGCCCAAAGCTTGGTAAGAAACATTTTGTTGTAATTCAGTGTATCAGTAAGGTTCAGACCGTATTGATAGGTTTTTGTGATTCCGAAGGCTTGCCCGCTTAAGGTAATGTTAACTGAATCAGCAATATCATATCTGCCACTTACAATAAGTTGTTGTCCGAGATACAGATTTGGCAAAGGATTTGGATATGTTTCGGTAACAATTGGAGGATCGAAGGTCATATTGATATCAAGCAAAACCGGATTACGAATGCGCCTGTAAAAATCGGTAATCATGGCTTCCAGTTCGTTGTTGAGCAGAAATTCGCACAATCCGTTGTTCTGGCTGGCGATCTGCGACAGTAATGCCATATTCACATCTGAACCAATTCCAAAGGTATTGATCATCAGATTATTGACCTCATAATAGGATTGCTGGCTCTGAATATAATCCAGAATTTCCTGCGTTCCGGTTAGTCCGGCTGTAGGTAAGCCATCCGTTAAAAAGATGATAATATTTGCCTGTGTTGTATCATTGCCAGTATAATCTTCAATGGCTGTATGAAATGCACCACTAATATTGGTTAGGTTTAAAGCTGAAATATTATTTATGTAATTTAAGGCTTGTGTTCTGGTTGTTTCAGTAAAAGCAACATGGTCAGGCATAAAGCTATATACTTCGGTCGAAAAGCTCACAATATTGAATAAATCGCCTTCGTTCAGATTATTAACAATATATGTTGCAGCGTCTTTTGCCTGATTTATTTTTGTACCAGACATTGAACCTGATTGATCGATAATAAATGTGAATACTTTTTGAATCACATTGGTGGTGTCGTTGGGGTTGGGTTCGACAATAAAAGTGAAGAAACCATTCCCGTATTCATCACAGGTACTCAATGAATCGGGCAAAAAATTGCTGTACCCAAACAGACCCAGTTGATCTGCGTTTAAGGTGTATTCGATGAGATAATCCTGATTAGCAGGCGATTCGTAAATATCGTTTGTGATTTCAGCATGGTTCTCCTCAATTGTAATTACGGCATCCGGAAAATCCTCGAAACTGATGGATTCAATACTGCGCTGCGATTCTAGGATGAAATGCATATGCTGCTGATTGATATACGTATCCTGAATAAGGGAATAGTCATTCGGGTAATGAAACTGAACTGTACTGAAATTATAGGGCAACAATTCTACATACGTGAGTTCAATAACAATGGTTGAATCAGCCAGCACCTGTCCGGGGATACTGAAATAAAGGGGAGAGTCACCTAAATAGCTTACGAGATCCGGATAAGGATCATTTCCACCGGGCATGGTTGTGTCCTGAGGTGAAGGGGCAAAAACTGCTGAATACCAGACATTGTTTAATTTCCACTTAAGACTTGTTGCACTGGCTTCCTCATGCAAAGGGAAGGCGAATTTGATGGGGGTATCTGTTCCGGTTAAATTCCTGAAATACTGTGTTGTAACAACCTCTGCAACCTGATCATAAACGGTGATAGCCTGATTGGTTGAATCAAGATATAAATAAGCGGGTGTTGATGCATTAACGATCGCAACTCCATTGGCAAATGATAATTTTGCAAATAACAGCATAAAGACAAGTAGCAAGTAGAGGTTTTTCATGGCAGGAATTTTTAAAAATATGTAGAAAATCTATTTTATTGGCAGAACCTGAAAATTCAATATCGGATGCTATTGTGTTTATTCTAAGACAATTCAAAAGTGAAATACCCTTATTGCGAAAAATTATTTATTTGTCTATGTATTTATGGAATTGCAAAGCAGCAAAGGACATATGTGCCCGGATGTTTGTAAACTTGATGACGGGCTTTGTTTAAGCGTTTTGCCAACCCGATATTTTTCCTAATTTTGGTCTCCATTCTAATATCCGATGCTGTTTTCACAGGTAATTGGCCAGCAGGCCCTCAAACACAAACTGATTCAGTCGGTTCAGAACAATCGAGTGAGCCATGCACAATTGTTTCTGGGTCCGGAAGGTAGCGGGAAACTTGCGCTGGCACTGGCTTATGCGCAGTATATCAATTGTACGAACCGCACAGCTACCGATAGTTGTGGCCTTTGTCCGTCCTGTGTTAAAATCGCCAAGCTTTCGCATCCCGATCTGCATTTTATCTTTCCAACCACAACGACCAAAAAGGTGAAGAGCAATCCGGAATCGGTGCTATTTCTCGATGAGTGGCGTTCGATTTTGTCTGAAAATCAGGCCTATATCAGTGCCAATCAGTGGTATGAATATCTGGGTGTTGAAAACAAACAGGGTACGATCTATGCCCGCGATGCCACCGAGATCATTCGTAAACTGCAGTTTAAATCCTATGAAAGCGGATACAAAATAACGATCGTCTGGATGGTTGAAAAGTTGAATATTACGGCAGCAAACAAATTACTAAAGTTGCTGGAAGAACCGCCCGAAAAAACGATTTTTATCCTCATTGCCGAAGAACAGGAAGAGATACTTCCCACAGTTCGTTCAAGGGCTTATCTGGTAAAGATTCCTAAAATATCTGATGACGAGATCATGCGTGAACTTTCGTTGCGCTATGATAAGCGTGAAGCTGATGTACGCGATGCCGCCGTTGTGGCACAGGGAAATTGGGTCGAAGCAATCCGGCTATATGAAAACAGCGAAGACGAGAAATACAATTATCAGACTTTTCAGCAATGGATGCGCCTGTGTTTCAGGGTTGCGGTTCTCGAACTGAGTGATTTTTCGGCCAATATTGCAACAATTGGTCGTGAAAAGCAAAAATCGCTGCTGAATTATGGCCTCAAAGTACTGCGCAGCGGTATGTTGTTCAACAATCAGGCCGCTAAACTGGTTAAGCTTCCTGGTGATGAATATGATTTTCACGCCAAATTTGCTTCTTTTGTCAACAGCCGGAATGCCATTCAGATGATTCATCTGATGGAAGAAGGTATTACGCACATCGAACGAAATGCCAATCCGTCGATCCTCTTCATGGATACAAGTCTGAAGATGGTGAAATTGCTTAAATTGAAGTGATTCATTTTGTTAATTATTGAAAATCAGACATTACCAGAATCTTCCTTTTTTACTTTAGTTTTCATATTACCTGATTCGGGGCATTTTCTTTTGTGCTATATTCGTAATTCCTTCAGGCCCGACCGATCGGATATTTTATTAATTTTGTTCTCTTAATGAAGAACCAATGAACGACGACATAACTGGCAACTGCACGGATTCATATCAGGCCCGGGGCTGTTGTCGCGCTCCCAATACATACGACAACAACGACAAGGTTTTTGAACACCGCTGCTGCAAGCTCGACGAGTTCGACTGGCTGAAAGAATATAGCGGATCAAACCCTACAAATCCCCAAATCGTTGAGGTAAGGTTTAAAAACGGACGAAAGGAATATTTCAGCTTTTCAGGTGAAACTACCCTACAAGAAGGTGATTTTGTAGCTGTTGAAGCTGCCACCGGACATGATATCGGCATTGTTACCCTCACCGGTGAGATTGTAAACCTACAGATGAAACGTAAAAAAATCAGTCAGAAACCCGACGAGATGAAGAAAATCTATCGTCAGGCCAAGGTGGCTGATGTGGAAAAATGGATGAGCGCGATCGAACTCGAAGGCAAAGCATTGTTCAGAACACGATCGATTTCTTACGATCTGAAACTTGATATGAAATTGAATGATGTTGAATATCAAGGAGATAAAACAAAGGCAGTATTTTATTATACGGCTGAAGACAGGGTCGATTTTCGTGAACTGATCAAACGTCTGGCCGAAGAGTTTCACATCCGGATCGAGATGCGCCAGATTGGAATGCGTCAGGAAGCTGCCAAATTGGGTGGAATCGGATCATGCGGCCGTGAGTTATGCTGTGCCTCTTGGATGTCGGAGTTTCAAAGCGTTTCGACCGGAGTAGCACGCATTCAGCAACTTTCGCCCAATCCGCAGAAACTGGCAGGACAATGTGGTAAGCTGAAATGCTGCCTCAACTACGAGTACGAAGCCTACGCAGATGCCTACAAGAATTTCCCTGACGAAAGAACTGTCCTGAAAACGAAAAAAGGGGATGCAATCTATCAGAAAAGCGATATTTTCAAAGGTTTGATGTGGTATTCTTATGCCAACGACCGCGCAAACCTGATGGCCATTCCGATCGATAAAGTGAAAGAGATTGCAGCCGGTAACAGCAAAGGCGTTTTTCCGGAAGCGCTCGAAGATTTTGCCTTTATGGAAGAACGTCAGATGGAATTTGGCGGCAACAACAATATGGAAGGCGATCTCAACCGTTTTGATTAATCAATAACAGATCAAATCTTCAAAAAATGCCAAACAGCAGGTTTTTTATCCCTGGATTTCTGATGCTGAGCGCGCTGCTTTTGTTCGCGTCCTGCGGTAACAAAGCCCTTTTCGATGATAATCTGGCTATTCAGAATGAAATCTGGACTCCGGAAAACAATGCCATTTTCAAAGTGGAGGTGAAAGATACCATTCATGCATACAAATTCATGATCAATGTCAGGCATACAGTCGATTATCGTTTCAGCAATTTGTATGTTTTTATGAACACCCGTTTCCCGAATGGAAATATTACCCGTGATACCATTGAATGTGTTCTTGCAGCTCCTGATGGCAAATGGGTGGGCAAAGGATTTAGCGAATTAAAACAAAACCAGATACTTTTAAACTCCGCTTTGCGTTTTCCACTGCGCGGTGAGTATGTTTTTGAGATTGAGCAGGGAATGCGTGTGAAGGAACTCAAAGGTATTACCGATATAGGAATCAGGATTGAAAAGTCGTTCTAATAGCAAGATTATCTTTATGAGTGCATCGACGAAAAAAGGATCTTTTACCAAATATATCATCAGAATCTGGTTGCTGTTTGTGATCGGACTGGCAGGACTGGGTATCTTTTTCTATGGCATTGCCAGCGAATGGTTTGGCCCCATGCCTTCGTTCAGTGATCTTGAAAATCCACAAACGAATCTGGCTTCCGAAGTCTGGTCGGCTGACAATGTGCTTCTGGGTAACTATTATGTCGAAAACCGCTCAAACAGCCATTACAGCGATCTGTCCCCAAATCTTGTAAATGCTTTGTTGGCCATTGAGGATGTGCGCTTTACAGAACATTCTGGCATTGATATGAAGGCCTTGTTCAGGGTTGCTTTCGGTATTGCAACCGGAAACAACAAAGGAGGAGGTAGTACACTAACCCAACAGCTTGCCAAGAATCTTTTCCCGCGTGGTGAAAATCTTTCGACCCTCCAGCTTGTTATCCGCAAATTTCAGGAATGGATCACTGCCATCAAACTGGAACATAATTATTCCAAACAGGAGATCATTGCCATGTATCTCAATACGGTTCCGTTTGGAAGTAACTCCTTCGGAATCAAATCAGCAGCCTTGACTTTTTTCAATAAATCGCCTGATTCTCTCCTGCTTCAGGAGGCCGCGCTCATGGCCGGAGTGGTCAATGCGCCAACGCGTTACAGCCCAATCCGCAATCCTGAAAGGGCGCTCAAACGCCGTAATCTGGTGTTGCGACAGATGGCCGATAATAAATTTATTACGCAGGAAGCCTGTGACGAGGCAAGCAGGACCCCTATTGATATGTCGAACTACGGCATCATGGATCATAACAGCGGACAGGCAACGTATTTCCGTGAGTTTCTGCGCGGTGAATTGCATAAATGGGCAGCCACGCATTACAAAGCCGACGGAAAGCCGTATGATATTTACAAGGATGGCTTAAAAATCCATACAACCATTAATTCACGTATGCAGATGTATGCCGAACAGGCTGTACGTGAGCATCTTGGAGGTGAATTGCAACCCGCATTTTTCGCCCATTGGAAAAATCATTCCTACGCACCTTTTGTTTTTCCTGAAAGTGATATCCGTGAAGAAGTGAACAGGATTCTTACGCAGGCAATGCGGCGTTCTGATCGTTACCGTTCTCTTGTAAGATCCAAAACTTCGGCTGATTCAATCGCACTTGTTTTTCGTACACCATTGCGTATGCGTGTTTTTTCGTGGAAGGGCCCTTTGGATACCGTTATGACACCGATGGATTCCATCAAATATTACAAATCATTCCTCATGTCGAGCATGATGTCGGTCGATTCTAAGACAGGCTATGTGCGGGCTTATGTTGGCGGGAATGACTATCGCTTTTTTCAGTACGATCATGTTACGCAATCGAAACGTCAGGTTGGTTCTACCTTTAAGCCATTTTTATATACCCTGGCCATGCAGGAAGGGGAGTTTTCTCCCTGCTACAAAGTGCCGAATATCAAATACAGCATCCGTTTATACGATGGAACTTATTGGGAGCCTAAGAATAGTTCAGAAGAACGTATCGGCGAAGAAGTTACACTGAAATGGGCACTTGCAAATTCGAATAACTGGATTTCAGCATACCTGATGAAACGTTTCTCTCCCGAATCGGTCGTCCAGATTGCCCGTAAAATGGGTGTAACATCACCCATCGATCCGGTGCCTGCCATTGCTCTCGGAACACCTGATCTAACTTTGTATGAAATGGTGGGAGCGATGAACACTTTCGCCAATAAAGGAGTATATATTCAGCCCACTTTTATCACCAAGATTGAGGATAAACATGGCAATATCATCGAACGTTTTGTTCCGGAAAAGAATGAAGCATTGGACGAAGTAACTGCCTACAAGATGATCGAACTCATGAAGGGTGTTGTTGAAGAAGGAACCGCCCGCAGACTTCAGTTTAAATACGGACTTATGAACCCAATTGCCGGTAAAACAGGAACTACGCAGAATCAGAGTGACGGTTGGTTTATGGGCATTACACCCGATTTGGTAACCGGCGTATGGGTTGGTGCTGAAGACCGAAGCGTGCATTTTCGAAGCATTCAACTGGGTCAGGGAGCCAATATGGCCTTGCCGATTTGGGGAATCTATATGAAGAAAATTTACGCCGATCCGGTTCTGGATGTGTATCAGGGTGATTTTGAAAAACCTGAATCAGATATCTCGGTCGAGTTTGATTGTGACCGTTATGACAAAGTTCACCGAACAGGAAGTACAAGTCAGAAAGCCTTCGAAGATGAGTTCTGATTTCTGTAAATCCTGATTTACTTTAGTTTCTGTTCCTGAATAAAATACAATGGCCGTTTTCTGACCGTTGTATTGATCCTGCTAATGTATTCGCCGATAATCCCAATGGCAATTAATTGAATGCCGCCGATAAACATCGAACTGATAATAAGAGATGTCCAGCCCGTAATTGTCTGGTTAAGAACAAAATGACTGAAAAGGGCATAAAAGATAACCAGCAATGAAAAACCCGAAACAATAAATCCGGCATTGGTAGCCATTTTCAGTGGAACATCAGAAAAAGCCGTAATTCCATCCAAAGCGAATCGGATCATTTTTTTCAACGGATAACCTGTTGAGCCATATTTACGTGCATCACGGTCAAACTCAACGTGAGTTTGGTTATAGCCCATCCAGGCTATCTGCCCACGCAGGAATTTGGCTGGTTCGGGCATTTGTTTCAGATTCTCGACAATAACCCGGTCGATCAGTCTGAAATCGCCTGTATCAATCGGAATTGGTACTCCGGTAAGTTTCACGAGCAGACGGTAAAAGATTCTGGCAGTCAGTTTCTTGAAAAATGATTCTCCTGATCTTGATTTCCGACGGGCATACACCACCTGAAAACCTTCCTGATATCGTTTATACATTTCCGGAATGATTTCCGGCGGATCCTGAAGATCGCCATCGATGATCACTACTGCATCGCCAGAACAATGTTCAATTCCGGCCGTTACAGCGATCTGATGACCAAAATTCCTACTGAAACTCAGGTATTTCACCCGCTCATCTTTTGCAGCTAATTCCCTGATAACGCTGAACGAAGCATCCCGGCTATAGTCATTTACAAAAACAAGTTCAAAATCGGGAGTGATGATTTCTGCAGCTGCAACAAGCCTGCTATAGAGTTCGGGAAGACCCTGTTCTTCGTTGAAAATCGGGATCACAACAGAAAGTAAAGTATTTTTCATTTGATCCGGATGAGTTTAAGTGTCACAATTTCTTTTGTTTGATTCAATGTATCAACTTCAAACTTCTGCTTGATAAAATCTAAAATTACAGGCTGATAACAAATCACCTGATCACCCTGAATGAGTTTTTTCCAGTCTTTGATATCTGTCGTAATACCTTGATCCTGAAGCTGATAAATATAAGGTCGGAGCATAGTGTTGTAACCTTCATAAAGTACAAAGGTATGGTTCAGATTGTGTTTTCCTTTCACGGCATCACGCAAATAATGTGATAAACGGTAATCATTCCATTCATAATACTGATCCTGAGGTTTGTACCATCGTTTGGTAATCAGGTGGGTCTTGTCAGCAAGAAAAAGTGCAATAATCAGAAGAAGTGAAGGATAGAGATATTTTCCAAACTTCGGTTTATCAGCATATTCTTTGCTTTTCTGCAGAAGAAAAAGAGCAAAAAAAGCAATCAGAACAGCAAAAAATGGATACAGCGGAAGGTCGTACCAGAAAAGCTTGGTTTTGGCCACTGAAATGATCAGGAAATAGCTGATAATGATGATTGTACTGAAAATAGAAAGACTGTTGATCTGTTTATTTTTCATCAGAAAAACACCTGCTAAAACTCCGAATGGGAGGAAAAGGTAATATGCTTTGTATCGGTGCAAACGAATCTGATCAAAATAGAAATCGAATGGTTCGCTGTGATATTCAAGGCTTTGCATATATCTGCCCCACAATTCGTTTTCTCCAACCGCCTTCAGATATCCGGGAGAAGCCATTTCGCGCAGAAGATAGTATCCGGCAGTTGAAAGCAGGAAAATAGCTAAACCAAAGTAGAAATGCCTTGAACGAAGCAGCATTAGTACATTTTTCCGGTAAATAACGAACAAACCAACGGCCGGAAGCAGAAGCAGTCCTGAGATGCTTTTGGTTAGCACAGCCAGTGTAAGTGAGATGAAGAAAACATACAGATACTTTGGCCTGTGATTTTCTGTATATAGCCAGATCATGCAGCAACTGAGCGTTGTGAAGAATACCAGCAGCGAATCATAGTCTCCCGTGCGCGTTCCGTGAACATCCACATAGCCTTTTGAACTGAGCAAAACGAGTGCGGCGATGAAACCTGCCAGATAGCTACCGCTAACTTTTCTGACAAAGAAATAAATCAGAATAATCGTCGCCGCGCCCGCAAGTGCCGATGGTATACGCATCGCAATTTCGAGATTATCGGTTAGATTCAGCATCAGAGATTGAATCCAGACGAGCAGCGGAGGTTTGGTGTTCCATAGATCGGCTTGCCCCATGTATTTTGTCACAAGCCAGTCACCGCTTCGATTCATTTCATAGGCATTCATTGTCACGCGCGCCTCGTCCCAGATACGAATGGTGAGATTGCCCAGATGACCGAACAAGGGGAAATACATCACCAGCAACAACAAAACAAATCCGATGGTTTCGGTTTTATTCTGGAAGCGCGGAAGAATGCTTTTTAACATTGAAATGAATGTATTTCTTTCCTTTTCACATGGATGTATGCAAAGGTAAAGGAATTATTGTTCGCAAAATGGCGCTGAACCTCACTTCTGAACTTTGGCATAGTAGTTGTAATTTTTTCCGGTAACCGAGGACGTCCGGTTAAATCAGAACAACAACATATATTTTTTGAACAATGAAAACGAAAACTCACTTCCAAAAACTCATCGCAACCAGCCGGTTAACATCTTTGTTTGCGTGGCTGCTGATCGCAATACCCCTTGCCGCATTTCCTGCTGAAAAGACTGGTTGGCCAAAGCTTATCGAAACATCTGAGGCTGAAATAACGATCTATCAGCCTGAACCTGAATCTCTCAATGGTGCCGAAATTTCACTCCGCAGCGCCATTTCTGTCAAACCATACGATACAAAAAAAATGGTTTTCGGCGCCATCTGGATAAATGCTACCATTGTTTCGGACCGCGATAGCCGTATGGTTAGCCTTACAAATATCAAAATTCCTATTATCCGTTTCTCTGACGCACTTAGTGATGAGGAATCTCAACGCCTGAAACGTTTTCTTGAATCAGAATTACCCAAACAAGACCTGGAGATACCGATAGATGTGCTTGTGGCTACTTTTGATGATGCCGGAACTGTAAAAACAGAAAATTTTGACAATACTCCTCCCGAAATTATTGTTTCGTATAAGCCTGCTATTCTGCTTTTTATCGATGGAGAAGTAGTGTATGAAGACCTGAAGGACTACCAGCTTAAACGTGTGATGAACACACCTTTTGCGCTGTTTTTCGATCCGGCTAAGAAACAGTATTATCTGTTCGAAGAAGGAAACTGGTATTCGTCTGCTGCTGATTTAAAACGGTTTAGTCTTCAGAAAAACGTTTCGGATGATCTTTCCAGAATTCAATCGGTTATCGAAAAATCAATGGAAGAAGCAGAAAATCAGGAAGATGCGCAGCAAAGAGGAGAGGATGCCACTGCTATTGAAAGTCAGAAAACTGAAGCAACAGAAGAGATTGTACCGGATATAATTGTACGATTTGTGTCTTCCGAACTCATTGAAATTGATGGTCAGCCGGATTTTAAACCGGTTAAGAATACCAATCTGTTGTTTGTTGCCAATACGCGCAGTGATTTATTCATGGATATTGCTTCGCAGCGATATTTTGTGCTCATTTCAGGTCGCTGGTATAGTTCTCTTGATCTGAAAGGAAAATGGGCTTATGTATCTGCCAATGAGCTGCCTGGTGATTTTGCCCTGATACAGGAAGGGTCGGATCAGGACGCTGTTCTTGCTTCTGTACCCGGAACACAGGCTTCAAGAGAAGCAATTTTGGACAATCAGATTCCTCAGACTGCCGAAATTGACCGTGCAACAGCTACCACAAATGTAGATTATGACGGAAGCCCGAAATTTGAGAAAGTTGAGGGAACATCGATGTATTATGCAGTGAATACTTCACAAACCGTGCTTCGCCTCAACGGAACTTTTTATGCAGTTGATAATGGAGTATGGTTCGAATCATCTTCTGCCAACGGTCCCTGGACGGTTGCAACAACCCGTCCGACTGAAGTTGAGAACATCAATCCTTCAAGTCCGGTTTATAATGTCAAGTATGTCTATATATATGATGTTAGTCCGACAATCGTTTATGTAGGATACACACCCGGCTATTACGGAAGTTATATTTATGGTCCGACCATCGTTTATGGAACAGGTTATCGTTACCATTCATGGTATGGCAATGTATATTATCCCCGGCCAGTAACTTACGGATTTCATATGTATTACAATCCATGGACGGGTTGGAATCTTGGAATGAGCGTTACCTATGGCGGATGGATGCATATTCATCATCATCATCATGGATATCATGGTGGTGGATGGTGGGGTCCGCAGGCTTACCGGCCACCCTATTATCGCCCGTATCACGGCCATTATCACAATCATCATGATTACCGGAAGGGTGGATATTATGGACACCGAAGCAGCAATGAAGGAAGTTCATACAGGCCTTCAAATTCAAGAGAATCAAATATTTACACTGGAAGTCGTCCGGGTGTCAGACCATCGGTAAGACCATCCAATGATCCGGCCAGAGGTAGTCGTCCCACCAAGGACAGCAAACCAAACAACGTTTATACCGACAAAAGTGGTAATGTGTATCAGAAAACCAACCGTGGCTGGCAGGAAAGAAGTGAAAACGACTGGAAGAAAGTAGATGAAAGACCTCAGAATCGCCCTGTAAAAAAGGAAGATGCAAGGCCTGAAAAACGTCCTGATGCACGTCCGGCCGATGAAAAACGCCCGCCAGTGAAGGATGTTCGTCCTGAACCTGTGCGTAAGGAACAGCCAAAAGCTCGCCCGGCAGAGGAACGTAAAACAACTTCATTCGATAAACCGAAAATGGAAAAGCAGAATCAGAACCGTGATCGGGGAACAAACCGTTATGAAAATTATCAAAAATATTCCGAGCCAAAATCAAAACCCGTTGCCCCGAAAAGGGATGACAATAAGAAAGCATCAACAAAAACAACTCAGCCGGTAAACAAGAAAACTAAACGATAATATCAGCAGAGTACAAATAACAAAAAAGGCCGCTTCAGAAATGAAGCGGCCTTTTAAATGTTGTGTTCCAGCGAAAGTATGTTATGCTTTTCTCACGTTCACGGCATTGAGACCTTTGCGGCCATCCTGCAGTTCGAAGGTTACGACATCGTTTTCCTGAATCTGATCGATCAAACCTGTGGCGTGTACAAAGTACTCCTTGTTTGAATCATTGTCTTTAATAAATCCGAATCCCTTCGAATTGTTAAAGAACTTTACTGTTCCTGTGTTCATTGATATTAATTTGTTATATGTTCGGCAAATGTACTAACAATAATTTGTGTATGAATCACTTAGACGAAATATTTCTTGAATTGGGCTAAATAAAAGTTATTTATCAGAATGACAACAATGTAGAATTGAATAATTAAATACTTATAAATCAATGATATATGATAATATTTCAATTCAAATTCTGAAGAATGTAATCAGAAATATTTTTCAATAATGAGTAAAAATAATACTGGATTTTAGATAAAAATGTGACTAATCCCACACAAATTTCCATTGTCCATCGTTCTGACGTTTCCAAACCGAGTGAAAATATCCTTCTGAAAGCACCTTTTTTCCACTTGAATCAGGAGCAGAAAAAACATATTTCCCCCAGGTATAAGCAAGATCACCTGATGTGGAAATGTCGATAAAATCTGGTTTCCAGTTTAGCTTTGCACCAGAGGGCAGATGTCGGCGATAGTAGTCATCAATTGCCTGTTTGCCTTTGTAAATACTATCACCTCGCATGATCACGGCACTATCATCGGCAAACTGAACAAATGCATTTCTGATTCCATGCTGGGTTGCATACATTTCAAAATCAGCTTCTGCCTGTGAAATCTCTGCTTTGAGTCTGCTTTTATCCTGTTTTTCAGGAGTTTGACAGGAAAGTAAAAGTGCCAAAATCATTGCTTTATAAACGATTGTATTCATGCTGTGTTTTTGTGTAAAAGTAGCTTATCTTCAGTAAATTGGCAATTGAGCGGTCTGTTTGAGGTTTTGTGTCGCTTTTCGTCGTATTTTTGTTATGATATATGGACCGGAAATATTTATTCTGGCCAACTTTGTTCCCTGAAAAAAGCACAGGATGTCACAGAACTCACAAAATAAAGCGATCGTTTACGGAAAACAGTCGATCAATTATGCCGATCTTTTGGTTAAAATCGGATTCTTTGCGGATATGTTTACCATTGATCCGGGCGACAGAGTCGTCGTTTTTGCCGAAAATCGACCCGGTTGGATCTATAGCTATTATAGCATATGGAAAAACAGAGGTATTCCCGTTCCGATCGATTTCATGGCGACTGCCCAGGAAGTTGCCTTTATTCTACAGGATTGCAGTCCGAAAGCCATCTTTTGCTCCGACGACCGGCGACCTCTCATGGAAGAAGCAATCGCTTTGTCGGGAATAACAAGCAGACTGATTTCAATGAACCAGCATGAAGATGCTCAGGCTGATCCAAAACGAGCTGCAGATACTGGTCTGCTGGAGGTATCATCTTCCGATGAAACTGCTGTAATTATCTATACATCAGGCACTACCGGAAGTCCGAAAGGTGTGATGCTATCCTATTTGAATCTTTTAACGAATGTGAATGCCGTTTCAGCTCGCATCCCGATCTATCATAAGGATTCCCGCGTGATGATCCTCTTGCCTCTTCATCATATCTTCCCACTTGTTGGAACAATGATTATTCCATTGCATCTGGGGGCCATGGTTGCGATAAGTCCATCCATGGTTTCGGCTGATTTACTTGGAACCTTGCAGGATAACAAAATCACCATTATCATTGGTGTTCCCCGACTGTATGCTGCTATCCGTAAGAGTATTATGGATAAAATCAATTCTGGATTTGCAGCACGTAATTTATTCAAACTGGCAAACAAATTGCAATCAAAGAAATTCTCAACCAAAGTTTTTGGAGCAGTTCACCGCAAACTAGGAGGAGCTGTTGAGGTTCTTGTTGCCGGAGGAGCAGCCCTCGATCCCGCTGTAGGGAAAGATTTTCAGACACTTGGATTCGAAGTCTTGGAAGGTTATGGAATGACCGAAGCCGCACCCATGATCACTTTCACCCGACCTGGACGCGTTCGAATTGGTTCTCCAGGCGAAGTGATGCCCGAAACAACAATAAAAATAGTTGAAGATGAGATACTTGCAGCTGGACCAAATATCATGAAGGGATATTTTAACCGGCCTGAAGAAACAGCTGCTGTACTCGAAAATGGATGGCTGCATACTGGCGACCTCGGGATGGTTGACAAAGATGGATATCTGTTTATCACAGGTCGGAAAAAGGAAATCATCGTTCTTTCGAACGGCAAAAACGTAAATCCAGCCGAGCTGGAAGAAGCCTTACTGGCTTCAGCTTTTGTAAAAGACTGCGGTGTTTTTCATAAAGAAGACTCATTACAGGTAATTATACAAACGGAACCATCACATATTGAGGGCATTAATGATTCTGATCTGGAAGAAGTTATTCGCCGCGAACTGATTGAACCATTTAACAAAAGTGTTTCTTCTTATAAGAAACTCATGCATTTTTACCTGACTGCAGAGGATTTGCCACGTACAAGACTGGGTAAGCTCCAACGATTTAAACTGGCCGAACTGGCAGTAGATAATAAGCCTGAGCTGACGCCGGTTGACGAAACACAACTTTCACCCGAATTTAAACTTATCGCTGCCTATATTCAATCAGAAAAAGGCCGGAAAGTCCTTCCGCAACATCATATTGAAATAGATCTTGGGATGGATTCACTGGATAAAGTTGGTTTTCAGGTATATCTACAACAGACATTCGGGGTGAATATCGATCCTCCCAAAATGCCGGAATTTAAAAGCATAAGTGATCTTGCAGGGTGGGTAACGGAACACAAGACAAAAAGCGAAGAATCAATTGTGAACTGGAAAGAAATTCTACGAGAGAAAGTCCATTTGTCACTTCCACGAACCTGGTTTACAGGTAATATTGCTATCTGGTTTTCGAAGATGTTCTTTCATCTCTATTTCCGCTTCTATGGTAAAGGCTTGCAAAACCTCCCCGACGGACCGTTTATTCTGGCGGCGAACCATCAGAGCTATTTCGATGGATTGCTTGTAGCGTCTTTTTTGCGTACCAAACATATCCGCAAGACCTATATTTATGCCAAGGAAAAGCATATTCGTCAGCCCTGGCTTAAATTTCTGGCCAATCGCAACAACATCATTATCATGGATTTGAACAAAGAACTGAAAGAGTCGATCCAGAAAATGGGAGAGGTGCTCAAACAGGATAAGAATCTGATGATTTTTCCTGAAGGAACACGTTCAGGTGATGGGAAACTGGGTCAGTTTAAAAAGACTTTCGCCATCCTGAGCCGCGAACTGAATGTTCCGATTGTGCCTGTTTCAATCACCGGCGCTTTCGAGGCATTGCCACGCGGAAACTGGTTCCCGAAACCATGGAAAAAGATCAAAATAGAGTTTTTGAAACCTATTTATCCTGAGTCAATGTCCTATGAAAACCTCAGTGAACTGGTGAAAAGTAAAATCCAATTGAATATGGATACGGAAGCCATGTAAATAAAAGAATCATAATTATATACTATTAAATATTTAGTTTTTTTTCCGGATTATAAAATTTGATTTCATGTCAGTTTCCAACTTTGTTGATTATGTAAAAATCTATTGT